>NZ_JBEZJZ010000011.1:0-130089 GCF_040651455.1 Streptomyces sp. NPDC048483 | reverse complement strand
CGCCGGGCTGTTCCGCCACTCCGTCCGCCGCACCCGCGACGGGGTCGCCTGACCCGAGGGCCGGGCGGCGGCGCCGCTCGTACGTGCTCCGTCCGGGAGCCGCCGCTGCCGTACGGCGCTCCGTCAGGCCAGCTCCCCGGTGACCGACTCCACGGCCTCCACCAGCTTCCCGGACCGCACGAAGACATACGCGGCCTCCAGGTCGGGCGCCAGGAAACGGTCCCCGCCCGGCCCCTGGATGCCCGCCGCCCGTACGGCGTCCAGCACCGCGAGGGTGGCGGGGGCCGCCGTCAGGCCGTCGCGCATCTCGATGGCGCGGGTCGCGGCGTAGAGCTCGACGGCGACGATCCGGGTCAGGTTGTCGACCGCGGTGCGCAGCTTGCGCGCCGCCGACCAGCCCATCGAGACATGGTCCTCCTGCATGGCGGAGGACGGGATGGAGTCCACGGAGGCGGGCGCGGCCAGCCGCTTCAGCTCGCTGACCAGGGCGGCCTGGGTGTACTGGGCGATCATCAGGCCCGAGTCGACGCCCGGGTCGCCGGCCAGGAAGGCGGGCAGCCCGTGCGAGCGGTTCTTGTCCAGGAGGCGGTCGGTACGGCGCTCGGCGATGGAGCCGAGGTCGGCGGCGGCGATGGCCAGGAAGTCCAGGACGTAGGCGACCGGCGCGCCGTGGAAGTTGCCGTTGGACTCGACCCGGCCGTCGGGGAGGACGACGGGGTTGTCGACGGCGGCGGCCAGCTCGCGGTCGGCCACCAGGCGCGCGTGGTCGAGAGTGTCCCGGCCGGCGCCCGCGACCTGCGGGGCGCAGCGGATGGAGTAGGCGTCCTGGACGCGCGGGGCGTCGTCCTGGTGGTGGCCGGTGAAGCCCGAACCGGCCAGCACCTTCAGCATGTTGGCGGCCGAGGCGGCCTGGCCCGGGTGCGGGCGGATGGCGTGCAGCTCGGGCGCGAGGACCTTGTCCGTGCCGAGCAGCGCCTCCAGGGAGAGAGCCGCCGTGATGTCCGCCGACGTCAACAGGCGGCCGAGGTCGGCGCAGGCCATCACGAGCATGCCGAGCATGCCGTCGGTGCCGTTGAGGAGGGCCAGGCCCTCCTTCTCGCGCAGTTCGACGGGGGCGATGCCATGGGCGGCGAGCAGCTCGCCGGCGGGCCGTACGACGCCGTCGGGGCCCTCGGCGTCCCCCTCGCCCAGCAGCGTCAGCGCGCAGTGCGAGAGCGGGGCGAGGTCGCCGGAGCAGCCGAGGGAGCCGTATTCATGGACGACGGGGGTGATGCCGGCGTTGAGTATCGCGGCCATCGTCTCGACGACCACCGGGCGCACGCCGGTCCGGCCGGAGGCCAGGGTCTTCAGGCGCAGGAACATCAGCGCGCGGACGACCTCGCGCTCGACCCGCGGGCCCATCCCGGCCGCGTGCGAGCGGACGATGTTGCGCTGGAGCTGGGCGCGCAGCTCGGGGCTGATGTGGCGGACGGCGAGGGCACCGAAGCCCGTCGAGACGCCGTAGACGGGCTCGGGCTTGGCGGCGAGGTCGTCGATGAAGGCGCGGGAGGCCGCGACGGCCGCGAGCGTCTCCTCGGGCAGCTCGATCCGGGCCGCGC
Organism: Streptomyces sp. NPDC048483; assembly: GCF_040651455.1. Classification (NCBI taxonomy): domain Bacteria; kingdom Bacillati; phylum Actinomycetota; class Actinomycetes; order Kitasatosporales; family Streptomycetaceae; genus Streptomyces; species Streptomyces sp. NPDC048483. The sequence goes on along the minus strand of NZ_JBEZJZ010000011.1, from coordinate 128,491 downwards.
CGCGGGCCACCGCAATGACGTCCTGTGCGGTCGTGCCGGCCGTCCCCAGCACCACAGTGTGCATATCCATATTCAGGCACCCTAGAGACTGAATCGTCGGATGTCACGAGTGGATTTGCGGATCACCCCTTACCGAGAGTGGCGGCCTCGTCCAGAGTGGCCGCCGGGCCATCGCTTCACCTCCGGAACCGCCGTCGCTCCGGACCCTGCCGCGGCTCCGGTGTGTCCGCGAGCCGTACGACCGGATCGTCGGGGCCGCCGTGCCGCCCGGCGACCACCGGCTCGCCCGACCGTGCCGCCTTGGCGCGGTACTGCGCGGCGTCGGCGAGGCGGAACAGGCGGCGCGCGGTGTGTACCGGCCCGATCGGGTCGCCGGTCGAGGCGACCCCGACCGCGACCCCGTCACCGAGGTCCAACTCCCCGGCCCGCGCGCACAGTTCACCTGCCACCTTGGCCACCTCGTCGGACGACGGGCCCACCGACAGCAGACAGAACTCGTCGCCGCCGAGCCGGGCCGCGAGGGTGCCGGGCAGTATCGCGCCGCACAGCGAGAGCACCGAGCCGAAGTGCTCCAGCAGCCGGTCGCCGACCGCGTGGCCGCGCGAGTCGTTCACCTCCTTCAGCCCATTGAGGTCGCACACCACCAGGCTGACCACCGCCCCGTCCCGCAGGTGCAGCTCCAGCGCCTCGTCCAGCCGGATGTCCACGGCGCGGCGGTTGGCGAGGCCCGTCAGCGCATCGGTGAAGGCGAGCCGGCGGGCCTCGGCGAGGCGCTCGGTCTGGGCGATCCCGGCGGCCGCGACGGCGGCGAGCACCGTCGCGAAGTCGGCGTCCGGGCGGGCGAAGACCGGCTCCCCGATGCGCCGCGCGACATACAGCTCGCCCCACGCCCGCCCGTGCAGCACGATCGGCGCGACCACACAGCAGCCGCGGCCGCGCCGGCGCAGCGCGGCCACCCTCTGGTGGTTGTAGCGGCCCGCACCGGAGCGGCCGCCCTCGCCCGGTCGGCCGCCCTCGCCCGGCCGGTCGTCCTCGCCCGGCCGGTCGTCCTCGCCCGGCCGGTCGTCCGCGTACGCCCCTTCGGCGGTCTCCACCCAGGCTTCGGGCTCGCCGCCGCCCGCCCACCGCTCATGGAGGAAGCCGACGATCTCCGGGAACTCGTGCACCGGATACCACTCGTCGTCGGGGAACTCCCGCTCCCCGACGGCAAGTTCGCCGACATTGACCAGGACCCGCAGCTTGCCCAGCTCACGCTCCCACTTGGAGATCGCCGCGAAGGAGCCGCCCAGGGCCTGGCGTGCGCCCAGGGCCGCGGCGCGCGCCGACTCGTGCGGCGTGGGCGCGGCCGCCATCGCCTGCGCCAGCTCCACCACTGCCCGCAGCTTCGCATCGCCGTCGGCCTCGCGCGTCACCGGATCCTCACATTCCGTTACCGTGAGCACACCCTGTACTACAGCGTAGGAATGTTTAACCCTATTCGCGCCTTTCCGGTCGCGTTGCCCCGAGCGGCGCGCGGGGGGCTCACTCCCCCGGCCAGTCCGGCTGCCGCTTCTCGTTGAACGCCGCGACGCCCTCCGCCCGGTCCCCGGAGAACGCCACGCTGCGCCAGGCGCCGTCCTCCACCTCCAGGCCGGCCCGCAGGTCGAGCCCGTGCCCCAGCCGCAGGGCCCTCTTGGCGGCCCGCAGCCCGACGGGCGAGTGACGGGCGATCCGGGCCGCCAGCGCAAGCGCCTCCGCCCGGTCCTCCCCGGTGGCGACCAGCTGGTCGACCAGCCCCAGCTCCGCGGCCTCGGCGGCCGGCACCCGGCGCGCGGTGAACACCAGCTCCGCCGCCCTGGCGGCCCCCACCCGGCGCGGCAGCAGCTGGGTGCCCCCGCCACCGGGGATCACCCCCACCGACACCTCCGGCAGCCCGACCACCGCACTGCCGTCCGCGACGATCAGATCGCAGGCCAGCGCCAGCTCGAAGCCGCCGCCGAGCGCAAAGCCGTGGACGGCCGCGATGGTGGGCACCGGCAGCTCCAGCACACCGGTGTACGCGGCCCGGGTGTGCGGCCGCTGGCGCATCAGGTCCGCGTCGGTGAAGGAGTTGCGCTCCTTGAGGTCGGCGCCCACGCAGAACGCCCGCTCATGGGTGGAGGTGAGGACCACCGCCCGTACGGACCGGTCGGCGGCCAGCTCGGCGCACGCCTGCGCGAGCGCGTCGGCCATCGCCGTGGAGACCGCGTTCATGGCCTTGGGCCGGTCCATGACCAGCTCCGCCACAAAGCCGTGCCGCTCGATGCCGACCCAGCCCTCGTCGCCGAACCGCCGCACCTCGCCCGCCGTGCCGCCGTCCATGCCGTCCTCCATAGCGCCCTCCCGGTTAACGACCGTTGACCTGACTGATCCGGCAGGATCATTTCAGGTACGGGGGCGCACGAACAGGAGGGGGCCTTAGGGGGCGGGCGAACAGATCCCCTAAGGGGAGCACGCGCCCCCTGCGGGGCCACAACGCGGCGGGGGCGGGCGGTGTTCCCCGCGGGCCGTCACGTGCACGACGGGCAGAACGGGCTCCCGGGCCGGACGGACTCCCGGCACGTGCACGACGGGCCGGACGGCTTCCCGGCCGGTGCGCCTCAACGCCGACGGGACAGCCTCCCAGGCCGGTGCGCCTCAACGCCGACAGGACAGCCTCCCAGGCCGGTGCGCCTCAGCCACCGGCGCGGCTCGACCGCATGCGCCGCCCCGGCCCACCCCGCCGCGGGGGATCAGCCCCGGCGGCTCAGCAGCCACGGCTCGATGACGCCCAGCCCGCGGACCGGGCGCTGCCACATCGGCTGGAGGGCGAAACGGTACGACGGCGGTGCCTCGCCCGTGCCCTCCTCGGCGGCCTTTTCCGCGGCCGCGGCATCCGCCTCGGAGACCGGTGCCTCGCCGGTACGCCCCAGCTCCTCCGCGAAGGCCTCGTCCACCAGGACGGTGTCCTTGGGCGCTATCGAGGTGAGCCGGCTGGCCAGGTTGACGGTCGTACCGAAGACATCGCCCATCCGGGTCGTGACCGTGCCGAAAGCGATGCCGACCCGCAGCTCCGGCATCGTCTCGTCATGGGTCATGGTCTCGATCAGCCGCAGCCCGATCTCCGCCGCGATGCCCGCGTCGTCGGCGGAGAAGAGAACCTCGTCGCCGAGCGTCTTGATCAGCCGGCCGCCGTGCGCGGCCACCAGGTCGGCACAGGTGGTCTCGAACGCCTCCACCAGCTCGCCCAGCTCCTCCTCCTCCAGGCGGCGGGTCAGCCGGGTGAAGCCCACCAGGTCCGCGAAGCCGACGGCAAGGCGGCGGTCGACCATCTCCGCGTCGTCCTGGGCCTGGACGACCCGGCCGGTGGCCGCGGCCAGCTGCCGCCGCCAGACGTAGACCAGGAACTCCTCCAGTTCGGGGAGGAGCAGCTCGACCAGGGGGTAGGTGATCTCCGTACGGGTCAGACCCGTGTCGGCCGGCTCGGTCAGGCCCTCCAGGAAGGAGTCGATCTGCCAGTCGGCGAGGCGGGCGGTGGTCTGGCCGGTGGAGCGGGCGACCTGTACGGCCATCGCCTCGCTGAGCAGACCGGCCTCGACCAGACCGGCCAGGCGCCGCAGCGCCAGCACATCGGCCTCGGTGAGCGCCTTGACCTGGCCGATGTCGGCGAAGCCCATGGCGCGCCAGAAGCGGGCCGCGAGGTCCATCGACACACCGGCGCTGCGGGCCGCCTGGAACGGCGTGTAGCGCCGGTCGGCGCCGAGGATGAGTTGTTCGAGGCGGATGGCGAGGGGCCCGTCGGGCGACGCGGCTGCCTCGTCCTCCGCGCCGGTGTGCTCGTCGTCCGGGCCGGTGTCCTGGTCGCTCGTCGGGGCGGCACCCGAGTCGTCGGCGGTCACCGCATACTCCCTGTCCGGTCCCTGCGCACTGCCCTTCCGATCACTTCTCGCCCAAGGTCCGCTCCACGGCGGACGCCCCAACGATACGGCAGGTGTGCTCTGGCTCACTCTCACGTGCGGGCACGGCGGGGTGGACCAGGGCAGGAGCCGCCGGTGGCTTCGCCTGGTACCCGGCATGCCAGAACACTGTCGCGGACGCAGGCACAGCGGGGTGGACCGGGACAGGAGCCGTCGGTGGCTTCACTCGGTGCCCGGCGTGCCAGGGCGCTGCCAGGGACGCGGCGTCCCGCCTCCGCGTGTCACTCCGGCTGGCCTGAATAACTGCCTCCGGTTGCCCGCAGATGCACGATGTCGCCCGCCGCCACCGGCTGCTGCACGCCGTCCTCGGTTGCCAGGACCAGCCGGCCTTCGCCGTCGATGGCCACCGCCTCGCCGAGCAGCTCGGCGTCGCCGGGCAGTTCGGCCCGTACGGGGCGGCCCAGGGTGGCGCAGCCGGCCGCGTAGGTCTCCTGGAGGCGGCTGGCCGCGGGATCGCCGACGGCGTCCTGCCACTTGCCGTACCACTCCTCCAGCGAGCGCAGGACTGCGCGCAGCAGCGGGTCACGGTCGGTGCCGCGGGCGCCGGCGAGTGCGAGGGAGCCCGCGGTGGGCACCGGCAGCTCGTCGGCGTGGAGGGAGACGTTGAGGCCGATGCCGATGACGACGCCGTCCCCGGCGCGTTCGGCGAGGATGCCGCCGGTCTTGCACTCGACGCCGTCGATGCTGACCAGAAGGTCATTGGGCCACTTCAGCGCCGTGTCGACGCCCGCCGAGCGGGCGAGGGCGGCGGCCGTGGCCACGCCGGTGAGCAGCGGCAGCCAGCCCCAGCGCCCCATCGGGACGCGGGGGGTGAGGTAGACGGAGAAGAAGAGCCCGGAGCGCGGCGGGGCCGACCAGCGGCGGTCCAGCCGTCCGCGGCCGGCCGACTGCTCCTCGGCGATGAGGACGGCGCCCTCGGCGATCTCCCCCTTGGCCGCGCGCGCCGCGAGGTCGGTGTTGGTGGAGCCGGTCGAGGGGACGACGTCGAGGGAGGTCCACAGCGAGCCGGGCCGCAGCAGGGCACGTCGCAGGGCCGGCTCGTTCAGCGGCGGGCGTTCCAGATCGGACCAGCGGCCTGCGTCTTTGTCCTGGTTTCCCGGTGGTTGAGGCGTCATGGGACCAGCCTAGGTGTGGTCAACGACGCAGTGCCGCAGAGCAGGCCCGCCGCTACGCTACGAGGCGGTAGCCACACCCGTACCACCCTCAGTACGAGCACCAGTCCAGGACGAGCAGGAGCCGCATCCCGATGTCCGAGCCGGAAGCAACCATCCACACCACCGCGGGCAAATTGGCGGATCTGCAGCGGCGGGTCGACGAAGCCACTCATGCCGGTTCCGCCCGTGCGGTGGAAAAGCAGCACGCCAAGGGGAAGCTGACGGCGCGTGAGCGCATCGGTCTGCTTCTGGACGAGGGCTCGTTCGTCGAGCTCGACGAATTCGCGCGGCACCGTTCGACCGACTTCGGCATGGAGCAGAACCGGCCGTACGGGGACGGTGTGGTCACGGGCTACGGCACGGTCGACGGCCGCCCGGTGGCCGTGTTCTCGCAGGACTTCACGGTCTTCGGCGGCGCGCTCGGCGGCGTGTTCGGCGAGAAGATCGTCAAGGTCATGGACTTCGCCCTGAAGAACGGCTGCCCGGTCATCGGCATCAACGACTCCGGCGGCGCGCGCATCCAGGAGGGCGTGGTCTCGCTGGGCGCCTACGGCGAGATCTTCCGCCGTAACACCCATGCGTCCGGCGTGATCCCGCAGATCTCGCTGGTCGTCGGCCCGTGTGCGGGCGGTGCGGTCTACTCCCCCGCCATCACCGACTTCACCGTCATGGTCGACCAGACGTCCCACATGTTCATCACCGGCCCGGACGTCATCAAGACCGTCACCGGTGAGGACGTCGGCTTCGAGGAGCTGGGCGGCGCCCGCACGCACAACACCACCTCCGGTGTGGCGCACCACATGGCGGGCGACGAGAAGGACGCCATCGAGTACGTCAAGGGCCTGCTGTCCTACCTGCCGTCCAACAACCTCTCCGAGCCACCGGCCTTCCCGGAGGAGGCGGACCTGGAGATCTCGGACGCGGACCGCGAGCTGGACGTCCTGATCCCGGACTCGGCCAACCAGCCCTATGACATGCACACTGCAATCGAGCATGTCCTGGACGACAACGAATTCCTCGAGACCCAGGCCCTGTTCGCGCCGAACATCCTCACCGGCTTCGGCCGCGTCGAGGGCCACTCGGTCGGCATCGTCGCCAACCAGCCGATGCAGTTCGCGGGCATCCTCGACATCAAGGCGTCCGAGAAGGCCGCGCGGTTCGTGCGGACCTGCGACGCGTACAACATCCCGGTGATCACCTTCGTGGACGTGCCCGGCTTCCTGCCCGGCACCGACCAGGAGTACGACGGGATCATCCGCCGCGGCGCCAAGCTGATCTACGCCTACGCCGAGGCGACGGTCCCGCTGATCACCGTCATCACCCGCAAGGCGTTCGGCGGCGCGTACGACGTCATGGGCTCCAAGCACCTGGGCGCCGACCTCAATCTCGCCTGGCCGACCGCGCAGATCGCCGTCATGGGCGCACAGGGCGCGGTCAACATCCTGCACCGCCGCACCCTCGCCGCGATCGAGGACCCGGCCGCACAGGACGCCCGCCGCCAGGAGCTGATCCGGGAGTACGAGGACACCCTGCTCAACCCGTACGTCGCTGCCGAGCGCGGCTATGTCGACGCGGTGATCATGCCGTCCGAGACCCGCCGCCACATCGTCCGCGGGCTGCGCACGCTGCGCAACAAGCGCGAGGCGCTGCCGCCGAAGAAGCACGGCAACATCCCGCTCTAGGAGGTCGGTCCACGATGATCAAGGTCGTACGGGGCAATCCCACCCCTGAGGAGCTGGCCGCCGCACTGGCGGTGGTCCGGGCGCGGGCGGTGGCCGCCGCTGCCGCCGCCCCCGAGGGACCGGCCCACGGCAGCGAATGGTCGGACCCCGCCTCGACGGTCCCGGCCCGCTCGCGGGTGCCGCACCCGGGCCCGCGCGCCTGGCGGACGAGCTACTGGCCACACTGAGCCGACGGGCCGACGGGCCGACGAGCGGCGGGTGTGACGCATGTCGCACCACCGCCGCCCCCGGCAGATCGGTGCACTGTGCACTGACTAGTCCTTCGCGCTGTGGCGCTTGAGTACGCGTACTCAGGCGCCACAGCCGCGACGGGCCCAGGATCGGTCGCATGCTGTGGTCAGACCCGCCCGATGAGCCGCCCGAGGAGCTGCGCGATGCGCAGGCCAAACTCCGCCGGATGGGCATCGTGGTCGCCATAGCCACCGTGCTGCTGACGTTCCTCATCGCCTGGAGGTGACGGCCGGGTGCGGTGACGGACCGAAGATGACGCAACCTTCGCCCCGCCCGCCGCATCTTCACCTCCCGAAGAGCGCAATTCGGGCGGGCGGCTGGTAGCGGGACTGCGGCGCCCCTGGGACTGGGAGCGACGCGATGAACAGACCGCTGCGGCACATAGCCGTCTTCTGCGGGGTGCTGATCCTCGCCCTGCTGGTCCGGGTGACCTGGGTCCAGTTCGTCCAGAGCGACGAGCTCGCGAACGACCCGAACAACCGGCGGGTCAAGATCGAGGCGTTCTCCTACCCGCGCGGCAACATCATCGTCGGCGGCGAGCCGGTCACCGGCTCCGCGGCGACCGACGGCGACTTCAAGTACAAGCGGACCTACGCGGACGGCCCGATGTACGCGCCGATCACCGGGTACGCCTCGCAGGCGCAGGGCCAGAGCATGCTCGAGGGCGTCTACAAGGACATTCTCAGCGGCAAGGACGACCGGCTCTTCCTCAACCGCACAAAGGCCGTCCTGACCGGCGAGAAGCCGCGCGGCGGCGATGTCATCACCACCATCGACGAGAAGGCCCAGAAGGCCGCCTACAAGGGGCTCACCGGTCTGCACGCCCGCGGCGCGGTGGTCGCCCTCGACCCGCGCTCCGGCCGTATCCTCGCGCTGGCCAGCACCCCGTCGTACGACCCGTCCTCCTTCGCCGGCCTGTCCCTCGCGGAGAGCAAGAAGTACCTGGCGCTCGACGCCGACAAGAGCAAGCCGATGAACAACCGGGCGCTGCGCGAGATCTACCCGCCCGGCTCGACCTTCAAGATCCTCACCGCGGCCGCGGCCCTGGAGCACGGCGCGGTCAGCGACATCAACGCCTCCTCCGGCGCCCCCGCCCCGTACACCCTCCCCCAGACCCACACCCAGGTCGGCAACGACGTGGCCGGCGCGCCCTGCGACAAGGCCTCGATGAAGACCGGCATGCAGTGGTCGTGCAACAACGTCTTCCTGGACGCGGCCCACAAGCTGGGGACGGCCAAGATGCGCGAGACCGCCGAGAAGTTCGGCTTCAACAAGGAGCAGTTCGTCCCCGTCCGCTCGGCCGTCAGCGGCTACCCCGAAAAGCTGGACCAGCCGCAGACCGCGCTGACCGGCATGGGCCAGGGCAGCCTGACCAGTACTCCGCTCCAGATGGCGATGGTCGTCGCCGGGATCGCCAACAACGGCAAGGTGATGAAGCCGTTCATGGTCGACGAGCTGCAGGGCCCCGGTATGTCCACCATCGAGAAGTTCGAGCCGGCCCCGCTGCACCCGGACGACCCGCAGGCCGTCTCCGAGGACACCGCCAAGAAGGTGCAGGAGATGATGGAGCACACCGTCTCGAAGGGCACCGCGGACAAGGCACAGATCGACGGGGTCACCGTCGGCGGCAAGACCGGCACCGCCCAGCACGGCGCCAACGTCAACGACGAGCGCCCCTATGCCTGGTTCGTCTCCTACGCCAAGCAGGCCGACGGCACCTCGCCGGTCGCGGTGGCCGTCTTCGTCGACCCCAAGGACATGGACATCCCCCGCTCGGAGATCGCCGGCGGCAAGCTGGGCGGCCCGATCGCGAAGGCGGTGATGGAGGCGGTGCTCAAGAAGTAGCGCCGCGCGCTCCCCGCCCCGGCCTCCGTACGATGGCGGACATGACCTCAGCGCACCATCCGCACCACCACCCCGAGCCCGACCCCCGCGCCCGCCGGCTCGTCCTCGCCTCGCAGTCCCCCGCCCGTCTGGGCCTGCTCCAGCAGGCGGGGCTGGCGCCCGAGGTCATCGTCAGCGGCGTCGACGAGGACGCGCTGACCGCCGCCACACCGGGCGAGCTGGCCCGCGTCCTGGCCGAGGCGAAGGCCGCCGTGGTCGCCGCCCGCCCCGAGGCGGCGGGCGCGCTGGTCATCGGCTGCGACTCGGTCCTGGAACTGGACGGCCGCGCCCTCGGCAAGCCCGCCGACGCCGAGGACGCCACCGCCCGCTGGAAGTCCATGCGCGGCCGCTCCGGCATCCTCCAGACCGGCCACTGCGTCATCGACACGGCGACCGGCCGCGAGGCCTCCGCCACCGCCGCCACCACCGTCCGCTTCGGCGACCCCTCCGACGCCGAGATCGCCGCCTACGTGGCCAGCGGCGAGCCCCTCTTCGTCGCCGGCGCCTTCACCCTCGACGGCCGCTCGGCCCCCTTCATCGACGGCATCGACGGCGACCCCGGCAACGTCATCGGCCTCTCCCTGCCGCTGCTGCGCCGCCTGCTCGCCGACCTGGACGTGGCCATCACCGACCTGTGGACCTGAACGGGACGCGTCCCACACGCCACACGGACGCGTCACACACGCCACATATCCGGGCCTTCCCCGGCACCGTCCGGCCGCGTGGCGCAAGCTGACCGCATGGAGACACATGCGACGGTCGGAGAACTCCTCACCTATCCCGTCAAGGGGTGCGCCCCGGTCCCGTTGACCGGGGCCGGGCTCACGCCCGCCGGGCTGCCGTACGACCGGGCTTTCATGGTGGTCGGGGAGGGCGGCGGGTACCGCAGTCAGCGCAGGGATCCCACGCTGGCGCTGATACGGCCCGAGGTCGGCGACGGGGGAAGCGAACTCACCTTACGGACGGCGGGAGTCGATCCGGTCCGGATCACGGTGGACCTGGTGTCGGAGCGGACCCCGGTCGAGCTGTTCGGGGTGCCGTACACGGGCATCGACCAGGGCGAGGAGGCCGCCCGCTGGCTGACCGAGGTGCTCGGCGCGCCCAGCCGGCTCGTCCGGGTGCCGCCGGAGCACCACCGGGTGGAGGCCGGGATCCACCCCAGCACCTCCGCGTACGCCGACAGCTGCGCCCTGCACGTCCTCTCCCGTGCCACCTTCGACGACCTCAACTCCCGGTACACCGCGGCGGGCAAACCCTCGCTGCCGATGAGCCGTTTCCGGCCGAACATCGTGGTCGACGGATGGGACGAGCCGCACCAGGAAGACCACGCGCGGCGGGTCCTGGTGGGCGATGCCGAGCTGGGGTTCGCCAAGCCGGCCATCCGCTGCGCCGTCACCCTCGTCGACCAGGAGGCGGGCGTCAAGGCCGGGCCCGAGCCGCTGCGCATGCTGGCCTCGTACCGGCGGGTGCCGGAGGGCGGCGTGGCGTTCGGGGCGCTGTACTCCGTGCTGCGTCCCGGGAAGCTGGCGGTGGGGGACGCGTTCACCGTGGTGGAGGGAACTTTGCCGGGCGGGCCGACGTCGTCGGTGATGTGACGGAGACGGACAGGAACACGGACAGCGGCAGTGCGGCCCTCGGCGAACTCATCGATTCCTGGGAGGCGATCCACGACGAGTACCGGCATGTCGGGGACGGCGAGTACGACCAGGCGGTCCTGGAAATCGCGGACCGGCTCCAGGCCGAGCCCGGCGGCCCCCTGGCGTATCTGTGGACGACCGGGATGGTGCTGACCGCGCCCTACGTCACCGAGCAACTGGACGACGCGGTACGCACACCCGCACTCCGGGCGCTGCGGGCCGCGGACGCCGCGCTGTCGGCGGCGCCCTGTGACCACGCCTGCCATCCGTACGAGACGCATACCGACGACTACGACGAAGACCTCCCCGGCGTGCTGCAGTGCCTCGTCGACGAGACGGAGGAATGGCAGGAGGACCGGCCCCGCGGCGAGTGGCAGTGCCCGCGCAACGTTGCCGGATTCGCGCGGATCGCCCTGGACATCGTCGAGCCCGGGTCCGTCACGGACGTCCCGCCGCGCCTTCCGATGGAGGCCCGCAACGACATCGAGTCGCTGACGGCCCTGCTGGAGGGCTATCCGATCGCGGGGACCGAGGTCGACCAGGAGATCGCCGAACAGGGCTGGAACCTGTCGCTCGTCAAGGACCCCGAGGAGCGCCCCGGCCGGATCATGGCCGTCCGGGCGGTGAGCTGGTGCGCCCTGCACGACTGCACGCTCGGCAAGTGGGTCTTCGACGACCTCATCAAGGCGCTGGAGAAGGCGCTGCCCCACTACGAGTCCGGCCCCTGCGCCCACGGCGCCGACGGCCACCCCGAACTGCCCGGCTTCTCGACGAGCGCCGCCGAGCTCGGCATCCAGCTGAGCTACCCGGCCGGCCGCGCCCTGTACGCGCACAGCCCGCGGCGCGGACCGCTGGAGGCCCTGCTGTGCCCGGCGCACATGGCCGCCACCGTGCGGGAGACCCTGGAGCCGCTCAAAGAGTGCCGGGAGCGTTTCTTCGGGCCGCGCGAGACCGCCCACCTCGACGCGGAATACCTGGACGCGGATGGTCGGTTGGCGATCGGGAAGATCGCGGAGGGGCTCGAGGACACGCCCCGCAACCGGCAGAACGCCGAGGACCTGGGGCTGTGGGCGGCACGGCGGTACGGACCGGCCGACGGCGAACGCGAGCGTGCGGTCCTGCTGCTCACCATGTATCAGGCGATGCGGATCCCGGACCCGGCCCCGGCGCCGACCGTGGCCAGGGAGGTCGTGCCCGTGCTGCGGTCCCTCGCCGCGGTCCCGCGGCCGGAGCGGTGCACGCACGACGACGAGCACCCGGTCCTGCGGAACGCGGACATTCCCCGCGCCCTGCCGCAGCTCTGGCCGGCGCCGGACGGGCCGGAGGCGCTGGGCGGCGGCGCGGCATGGACCTGTCCGCGGTTCTTCGGGGAGCTCGCCGACGAGCAGGTGCGGCGGCTGGCGGACCTGGTGGAGGAGTAGGCCGCTCCAGGGCCGTCCGGGGCCGGAGCGGGCCGTCCGGGTGGATTTTCCACGATGGCCGGATTCCGGCCCGCGGTATTCCGTACCGGCGGGTGGCTGCGGGCATCGTGACGGCACCGGACCACCACCCGGTCTCACTGCGATCCCACTGCGAGGAGTGCGGACCATGCCCAAGGTTCTGATCATCACCGGCGACGCCGCCGAGGACCTGGAGTTCTTCTACCCCTACCAGCGGATGCTGGAGGAGGGCTACGAGACCCATGTCGCGGCGCCGTCCCGGAAGAAGCTGCAGTTCGTCGTGCACGACTTCGTCGACGGCTTCGACACGTACACCGAGAAGGCGGGCCACTCCTGGCCGTCCGACCTCGCGCTGGCCGACGTCGAGCCGGCCGAGTACGCGGCCCTGGTGCTGCCGGGCGGCCGGGCACCCGAATATCTGCGCAACGACCCCGACTTCCGGCGCGTGGTGACGCACTTCTTCGACGCCGACAAGCCCGTCGCCCACATCTGCCACGCGGCCATCGCGCTCGCCCCGCTCGGCGTCCTCAAGGGCCGCCGGACCTCCGCCTACCCCGCCTGTGCGCCGGACGTGGAGCAGGGCGGCGGCGTCTTCGTCGACGGTGCGGCGGTCGTGGACGGCAAGGTCGTCTCGGCGCGTGCCTGGCCCGACCAGCCGAAGTGGATGCGGGCGTTCATGCGGGTGCTGCGGGAGGAGGCGCCCGTCAAGGACGTCCCCTGAGCAGCCCCGGCGGCTCGCCGCAGTCCGCCGGCCGGACTGCGGCCCGTCGGCCGGACTGCGGCCCGTCGGCCGGACTGCGGCCCGTCGGGCCTGCCCTCTGCCCTGCCCTCGGCCTTCCGGCGGTCAGGCCGAGCTGGGCGCCGTACCGAGCCCCTCGCCGCTGCTGTCGCCGTCCGCCGCCGGGGTCCGGGTCTCCCCGTACGCCACCAGCGTCAGCACAATCATCGCGAGGACGGCCATCATCGCGACGAACGCCGGCCAGCCCACCAGCCCGACGGAGAACGCGCCGAGCAGGCCGTGCACCACCGCGCAGGTGATGAGCACGATGCGGGTGAAGCCGCCGGGCGCCCGGTCGCGCAGCGCGGTGCGCGCCAGGACGGCGGCGCAGAAGAGGAGATAGAGCCCGACGAGGGCGCCCGCGACCCACGCTCCGACGGACATCGCGCCGGGCTTCAGACCCGCCAGCGACATCTGCTGGCGGTCCACCACGATGCTCAGGATCCAGTTGAGCAGGACCATCCCGAGCGCCTCCAGGATCAGCACCACCGCCGCCACCAGGGCCACCGGTCTCCGCGCCATCACCACCCCGCCCACCCTCTTCCGCCGTTTGCCGCTGCGTGGCCGAAAAGCCGGCCGGTCCACGACCGGTACCCGCGGTTACCGTGGGTACCAAGACATCGCGCACGCTACTGCTGGGTAATAGCTGAGGCAAGGGGTCTGCACGGGTGGCGTGCGGGTGTACGGAAGAGGGCGGCCCGGCCGCGGGACGGGGACGCAAAGATTCCTTCGCCCATTCGTAGGGACTCCACAAAGAATTGACGACCCGCCGAACGTCTGTGGCCAGAGACCTAGACCACATCGTGGCTTGGTGACCTTCCCCGGATTCCGGGCCTACCCTGGGCTATCAGGGGACTTCGGTCCCTCACAGGCACCCCTGGCACGCTCTATGTGGGCAAGCTCACGCCCGGGAGCGACTCGGCACGCGGTGTCGCCAGTCCCTAAACTCGCGACGTTAATTTGTTGCGGCGAAGCGCCAAGGAAGGACCCATCGTGCGCAAGGTGCTCATCGCGAACCGTGGCGAGATCGCTGTTCGGGTTGCCCGTGCCTGCCGGGACGCCGGGATCGGGAGCGTAGCCGTCTACGCCGACCCGGACCGTGACGCCCTGCATGTCCGTGCGGCAGACGAGGCCTACGCCCTGGGCGGTGACACTCCTGCCACCAGTTACCTGGACATTGCCAAGGTTCTCGCCGCCGCGGCCGATTCCGGCGCGGATGCTGTCCACCCCGGTTACGGCTTCCTGTCGGAGAACGCGGAGTTCGCGCAGGCGGTACTGGATGCGGGGCTGACGTGGATCGGCCCGCCCCCGCAGGCGATCCGGGACCTGGGCGACAAGGTCGCCGCCCGGCACATCGCGCAGCGCGCCGGTGCGCCGCTGGTGGCCGGCACGCCCGACCCGGTCTCCGGCTCCGAGGAGGTCGTGGCCTTCGCCAAGGAGCACGGCCTGCCCATCGCCATCAAGGCGGCGTTCGGCGGCGGCGGCCGCGGCCTGAAGGTCGCCCGTAACCTCGAAGAGGTCCCCGAGCTCTACGACTCCGCCGTCCGCGAGGCCGTCGCCGCCTTCGGCCGCGGCGAGTGCTTCGTCGAGCGCTACCTCGACCGCCCCCGCCACGTCGAGACCCAGTGCCTGGCCGACAAGCACGGCAATGTCGTCGTCGTCTCCACCCGCGACTGCTCCCTGCAGCGCCGCCACCAGAAGCTGGTCGAGGAAGCCCCCGCGCCGTTCCTCTCGGACGAGCAGAACGACGAGCTCTACCGCGCCTCCAAGGCCATTCTCCAGGAGGCCGGTTACGAGGGCGCCGGCACCTGCGAGTTCCTCGTCGGCCAGGACGGCACCATCTCCTTCCTCGAGGTCAACACCCGCCTCCAGGTCGAGCACCCGGTCACCGAAGAAGTCACCGGCCTCGACCTGGTCCGCGAGATGTTCCGCATCGCCGACGGCGAGGAGCTCGGCTACGACGACCCCGCCGTCCGCGGCCACTCCTTCGAGTTCCGTATCAACGGCGAGGACCCGGGCCGCAACTTCCTCCCGGCGCCCGGCACGGTCACCCGTTTCGACGCGCCGTCCGGCCCCGGTGTCCGCCTCGACGCGGGCGTCGAGTCCGGCTCCGTCATCGGCCCCGCCTGGGACTCCCTCCTGGCCAAGCTGATCGTCACCGGCGCCACCCGCGAGCAGGCCCTCCAGCGCGCAGCCCGCGCACTGGACGAGTTCACCGTCGAGGGCATGGCCACCGCCATCCCCTTCCACCGCGCCGTCGTACGCGATGCGGCCTTCGCCCCCGAACTCACCGGCACCACCGACCCGTTCACGGTCCACACCCGCTGGATCGAGACGGAGTTCGTCAACGAGATCAAGCCGTTCGCCACGCCCGGCGCGGAGGAGGCCGAGGAGGGCAGCCGCGAGACCGTCGTCGTCGAGGTCGGCGGCAAGCGCCTCGAGGTCTCCCTGCCGTCCTCGCTGGGCATGCCGCTGGCCCGCGCCGCGGTCGCCGGCGGTGCCAAGCCCAAGCGCAAGGCCGCCAAGAAGTCCGCGGGCGCCGCGTCCGGTGACGCGCTGGCCTCGCCCATGCAGGGCACCATCGTCAAGGTCGCCGTCGAGGAGGGCCAGCAGGTCGTCGAGGGCGAACTCGTCGTCGTCCTCGAGGCGATGAAGATGGAGCAGCCGCTGAACGCCCACCGCTCCGGCACCATCAAGGGCCTCACCGCCGAGGTCGGCGCCGCCCTCACCTCCGGCGCCGTCATCTGCGAGATCAAGGACTGACGCGGCGACACCGCACCACGCGAGGGGCTTCCGGCACATGAGTGCCGGAAGCCCCTCGCGTTACGGGTACCGCGCGGCACAATGGGCCCGCAAGCTTCGGGTGAGGGACGAGGGACAGCGGGGGCGAGGGCCGTATGGAAGCGGAACTGACGGCGTTGGCCGAGGCGGCGACGGACGAGTTAGCAGCAGCGGCGCGCACGGACCGGTGGGACCGGCTGCGGGACGCCCTCGTCGATGGGCTGCTGCCGGCCGGCGCCGGGCAGGCGGACCGGCAAGCGCTGACCGCCGAGTTCGAGAGCGTCCGGGACGCTCTCCGCGCGCCCGTGTCCAACAGCCCCGCCGGGATCGTGCAGGCAACCGCCGTATGGCGCGGGCGCATCCGTCAGCTGCTGGCCGAATCCCCCGATGCCGCCCCGAGAGTACGGGCACTGCTGAACGATCTGCGCCCGTACGGCGGCCAGTCGATCAGCATGGGGGACCACAATGTCGCGTCGGACGTGGTGGACCACCGCACGATCAGCCACGGCGGCGGCCACAACACCCCCGACGGCACCACCCCCTTCGGCAGTCCCCTCGGCTGGCCTCCCCCCGGCAACACCCCGCCCGGCCCGCCCTTCGGCGACGACGAAGAGGACGAATGGTGAGGCGCGGGCCGCTCACGGCGCGACGAAGGACGCACCGGCCCCGTGGGTGACATCGCCAAGAGCGTCCTCGGTGGCGCATGGACGCTGATCGTCGGCTGGATCCTGCCCACCGCCCTCAACCTCACCGTCTTCTTCCTCACCATCGCGCCCGGCCTGCGCCACACCGCCCCCCTGGCACGCCTGTGGCCGCGGACCGGCGCCGGCACCACCCTCCTCCTGCTCTGCGCCTCCCTGCTCCTCGGGCTGGTGCTCAGCGCGCTCCAGACGCCCCTCTACCGGATCCTGGAGGGCTACAGCCTGTGGCCCTCCTGGGCGTACGAGCGCGGCTGTGTGCGGCAGCGCGCCGCCAAGCAGCGGCTCGCCGACCGCATCGCCCTGCTGCGCCTCGAGCGGCGGGACCGCACCGCGGCACCCCTTGCCGCCGCCGACTCCGAGAACCTCGCCCGTCTCCGTGCGGACCCGCGGCTGGCCGCCACCGCCGGCCGGGACCGGCGCCGCACCGCGGCCCAGCGCGCCCTCCTCGGCGAGCGGCTCAGCCGCTACCCGGCCGACGACGACCAGATCGCCCCGACCCTCCTCGGCAACGCCATCCGCCGCCTGGAGGAGTACGGCTACGACCGCTTCCGGCTCGACACCCAGGTGCTGTGGAACGAGCTCACCGGCACCGCGCCCGAACAGATCCGACGGCAGGCCGAACTCTCCCGTACCAACGCGGACTTCTTCGTCGCGCTGTTCTACGGGCACGCCGTCCTGGCCGCCCTCGCCCTGGCCGCCCTCGCCGCCCCCGACCCGCCCGCGGCCGTGCTGCTCGGCACCGCGGCCGCGCTCGTGCTGCTCCTGCCCGTGTGGTACCGCTGCGCGGTGAACGCCACCGACGAGTGGGCCGCCGCCGTACGGGCGCTGGTCAACACCGGCCGCAAGCCGCTGGCCGAGGCGCTCGGCGTGGTGCTGCCGCACCGGCTGGCGGACGAGCGACGGATGTGGCGGCTGCTGTCCACCCTGCACCGCCGCCCGTACCACGAGCGGGCCGCGGCCCTGGATGCGTACCGCACCGCCCCGCCCGAGGCCGACGGACCCACCGCGCCTCCGCCGCCCCAGGCTTAGGAGTTCCCCACCACGTCCTCCGGGAACGTCAGCGACTTGCTCATCCACTCGAGCGCGGCCGGGAGTTCGCGCCGCCAGGTGGCGAAGTTGTGGCTGCCGTGGTCGAGCACGATCGAGTCCGCCGTCATCGGCGCCCGGACCGCGTCCAGGAACTCCCTGGCCGCCGGATAGTTCTTCTCCCCCGCACGGCTCGTCCCCACCAGGACATGCACCTGCGGCACCGGCAGATGCTTCAGCCGCCACAGCAGATCGTGCTCCTGGCGGCGCTGGATCCGGTCCCTCCCCTCCCCGAAGAGATTGCCGGTGGTCGGGTCGTTGCTGACCCTGTAATCGGGCGAGAGCGCCGCCGCGGCGGTGTAGGTCCGGTCATGACGCATGGTCAGCTGGAGCGCACAGCTGCCGCCGGAGGAGTAGCCGAGGACGCCCCAGCCACCCGGGTCGTGCCCGACGCGGTAGTGCGACCGCACCGCGTCCGGCACATCCCGCGCGAAGAACGTCTCGGCCTGCGGGCCACCGGGCACGTCCACACACTGGGTGTCGCGCGGCGGCGCGATCGTGGGCCGCAGCATCACGATGACGGTCGGCTGCATCCGGCCCGTACGGATCAGCTGCGCGGCCGTCTGCGGCAGCCGCAGATGCTGCCCCAGCAGGAACGTCCCGCCCGGATAGCCACTCAGCGCCACGACGACGGGGAACCGCTGCCGCGCGTACTGCGGCTGGAAATACTGCGGCGGCAGATACACATACGCCCCGTCCACCACCCGGGTCCGCTTCCCCACGATCCGTACGGACTCCACCTTGCCGGCCAGGTCCGGCCGCCCCTTCGGCAGACCGTGCACCTTGTCCAGCCCGTCCGGCCCCGAAGCCTGTACGAGCCCCTTGGACGGGTCCCCGACGGGCCCGGCCGACCCGCCGTCGCCCCACTTGCCGACGGCGGCCGGGGCGTCGTCGTACAGGCCGAGCAGCTCGTGCCAGGAGGCGTAGAACTCGAAGTTGGCGTTCACCGCGAGGCCGAGCGTGGACACGATGGTCAGCTGCGTCGCCACGATCGCCCCGAGCCGCCCCAGCAGCGCCCTCGGCCCGCGCCCGGCGAACCGCGGCCACAGCCAGAGGGAGAACCCCACACAGACCACGGCGACCGCGGCCATGGCGTACAACAGCGACCGGCTGGTCAGCCCCATGACGTTCTTCCCCAGTTTCCGCCTGCCGTGTCCCCGGTACGCGGTATGTGCCCCCGCGCCGGAATTCCACGACGTTCTCCCACGGCCCCCGGAAGACCCCGGAAGACCTCATTGCGCCAGGTTTGACGGCCGTTCGACGGGTGACGTTGCCAGGAGCCGAAGGTGTTCGGGCACGCGATGGCCGGGAGATGCCACGGGTTCACCCCGTGTCCGCCGGGCGGCCACCGGGGAGCCGAGGCCCTCCGGCCCCATCCGTACGCCGATCCCTGCACCCAGCCGTACCGGAGGGTTCATCCGATTCCGCAATGGCATCCTGGACCCACCGGCCGGGACCGGCCGGGGTGAGGGAGGACGGCGATGGGGACCGAGACGGCGGGCCGGCGGCAGGCGGAGCGAGGTGTGCCCGCGGCGACGGGCGCGGTACGCCCCATGCGGGCGGACGCGCGCCGCAACTACGAGCGGCTGCTGACCGAGGCCCGTACGGCCTTCATCGAGCACGGCACGGACACCTCACTCGAGGACATCGCACGCCGCGCCGGCGTCGGCATCGGCACCCTCTACCGCCACTTCCCCAACCGCACGTCCCTGATGGGCGCCGTCTTCCAGGGCGAGGTGGACGCGCTCCTGACGTACGCCAGGGAACTGGCCGACGCGCCACAGCCGTGCCATGCGCTCGTCGACTGGCTGCGCGCGATCATCACGCACGCCAGCACCTACCGCGGCCTGTCCCGCGCCCTGATGGCGGCGTCGGCGGACGACAGCTCGGGGATGGCGCGCTGCAGCGTCCCGATGCGCGAGGCCGGCGCGGCACTGCTGAGCCGCGCCCAACAGGCCGGCACCGTACGCCGCGATGTGAACATCAGCGACCTGCTGCAGATGACCAATGGCATCGCACTGGCCGTCGAGGAATCCCCCGACGACCCCGAGCTGGCCGACCGCCTGCTGACCCTCACCCTCACCGGCCTGAGGCCGGAGGCCTGAGCGCAGGCCACACAGCACACAAGCCCCACCAAGCACCACAACCACCAACGGCTCCCGCCCGGGCTCACCCCGCCGCACGGGACCAGCGGCGCCTTGGGACCAACCCACCGAACACCACAACCACCAACGGCTCCCGCCCGGGCTCACCCCGCCGCACGGGACCAGCAGCGTCTTAGGACCAACCCACCGAACACCACAACCACCAACGGCTCCCGCCCGGGCTCACCCCGCCGCACGGGACCAGCGGCGCCTTGGGACCAACCCACCGAACACCGCAACCACCATCGGCTCCCGCCCGGGCTCACCCCGCCGCACGGGATCAGCGGCGTCTTGGGGCCAGATCCGCAACCCGCCCCCCCGCCCCCTCCGTCAGCGACGTGGCCGAGCGCAGCGGCGAACTCGCGCCACCCGGCGGGTGGTTACGGCGCTGGCCGGGCAGCGGCACATCCCGTCGGGAAGCCCTGCGCTCCCCGGCCGTGCCCTCCGCCCCCGGCTGGCCCGGTCCCTGCCCGGCCCCCGGCCCGCTCGCGACGGCGATCTGCACGCCCTGATCGGCCAGCGCCTGCAATTCGGTCGCGGCGCGCTCGTCGTGGCCCGGCGGCTCGTCCGTGACCAGCCTCGTGATCACATCGGTGGGCACGGTCTGGAACATCGTGTCGGAGCCGAGTTTCGTGTGGTCGGCGAGCACCACCACCTCGCCCGCCGCCTGCACCAGCGCCCGGTCGACGCTGGCGGAGAGCATGTTGGAGGTGGACAGGCCGCGCTCGGCGGTCAGGCCGCTGCCCGACAGGAAGGCGCGCGACACCCGCAGGCCCTGGAGGGACTGTTCGGCGCCGCTGCCGACCAGCGCGTAGTTGGAGCCGCGCAGGGTGCCGCCGGTCATGACGACTTCGACGCGGTTGGCATGGGCCAACGCCTGGGCGACCAGCAGGGAGTTGGTGACCACGGTCAGGCCGGGCACCCGGGCGAGCCGGCGGGCCAGCTCCTGGGTGGTGGTCCCGGCGCCGACGACGATGGCCTCGCCCTCTTCGACGAAGCCCGCGGCGAGGTCGGCGATGGCCGTCTTCTCGGCGGTTGCTAGATGGGATTTCTGCGGGAATCCGGACTCGCGGGTAAAACCTCCCGGCAAGACCGCCCCGCCGTGGCGGCGGTCGAGCAGCCCTTCCGCCTCCAGCGCCCGCACATCCCGCCGTACGGTCACTTCGGAGGTCTGGACGACACGGGCGAGCTCCCGGAGCGACACCGCTCCGTTTGCGCGCACCATTTCAAGGATCAATTGGCGACGTTCTGCAGCGAACACGAAACTGACAGTAACGCCAACGACCGTCTGTTTTCAGCAGGTTGCACCAAATACCGGAAGTTGCGCATGGCGCGGGGGGTGCCATGATATATGGCCCGCCCGTCCCGGTCCCGTGCGTGAACTCGTGGGTGCGGTATACCGCTTGACTGCTGGTCAGTTAATTGGCCAGGGGTGGCCGGCGGCCCGTAACAGCAGCCCGTAAGGGGCCAGGGCATCCGGCCGTCCGCCGGGCTACTCGCTGGCCGCCTTGCGCGTGTGCAGCTGGCGGGCGACCTCCGCGAGGGAGCCGGAGAGCGACGGGTAGACCGTGAAGGCGCTGGCGATCTGCTCGACGGTCAGGTTGTTGTCGACCGCGAGGGAGATCGGGTGGATCAGTTCGCTGGCGCGCGGGGAGACGACGACACCGCCGACGACGATGCCCGTGCCGGGGCGGCAGAAGAGCTTGACGAAGCCGTCGCGGATGCCCTGCATCTTGGCGCGCGGGTTGCGCAGCAGCGGCAGCTTCACGACGCGGGCGTCGATCTTGCCGTTGTCGACGTCGGCCTGGGAGTAGCCGACGGTGGCGATCTCCGGGTCGGTGAAGACGTTGGCGGAGACGGTCTTGAGGTTGAGCGGTGTGACCGCGTCGCCCAGGAAGTGGTACATCGCGATGCGGCCCTGCATGGCGGCGACGGAGGCGAGGGCGAAGACGCCGGTGCAGTCGCCGGCCGCGTAGACGCCGGGCGCGCTCGTGCGGGAGACCTTGTCGGTCCAGATGTGGCCGGAGTCCTTGAGCTTGACGCCGGCCTCCTCCAGGCCGATGCCCGCGGTGTTGGGGATGGAGCCGACGGCCACCAGGCAGTGCGTACCGGAGATGGTCCGGCCGTCGGCGAGGGTGACCTCGACGCGGTCGCCGACGCGCTTGACGGCGGCCGCGCGCGAGCGGGCCATGACGTTCATGCCGCGGCGGCGGAAGACGTCCTCCAGGACGGCGGCGGCGTCCGGGTCCTCGCCCGGCAGGACGCGGTCACGGGAGGAGACGAGGGTGACGCGGGAGCCGAGCGCCTGGTAGGCGCCGGCGAACTCGGCGCCGGTGACGCCGGAGCCGACCACGATGAGCTCCTCGGGGAGCTCGGTCAGGTCGTAGACCTGGGTCCAGTTCAGGATGCGCTCGCCGTCGGGCAGCGCGTCGGGGATCTCGCGGGGGTGCGCGCCGGTGGCGATCAGTACGGCGTCGGCGGTCAGGTGCTCCTCGGTGCCGTCCGCGGCGGTCACCGTCACCCGGCGCGAGCCGTCCGGCGACTGGCCCGGCTCCAGGCGGCCGCGGCCGCGCATCACCCGGCCGCCGGCGCGGGTCACCGAGGCGGTGATGTCATGCGACTGGGCGAGCGCGAGGCGCTTGACGCGCCGGTTGACCTTGCCGAGGTCGACGCCGACGACGCGCGCGGGGCGGTCGATGTGGGGTGTGTCGTCCTCGACGATGATGCCGAGCTCCTCGTAGGAGGAGTCGAAGGTGGTCATCACCTCGGCCGTCGCGATCAGAGTCTTCGACGGGACGCAGTCGGTGAGTACCGATGCCCCGCCCAGACCGTCGCAGTCGACGACGGTCACCTCCGCGCCGAGAGAGGCGCCCACCAGGGCCGCCTCGTATCCGCCGGGTCCGCCACCGATGATCACGATCCGAGTCACGTACTCCATTGTCCCGCACGCCCGCGCGGCGCTCTCCTTGGGGGCGGGTGTACGGGCGTAGCGGCCGGTCGGGCGCGTTCCGCCCTTCCGCTTTGTACGAATCTCCGGTAGCAATCCGGTATCAAGAGCTCGCCGGGGAACCTCCCGTACCCTCAGAACCATGTCGCTCTACGCCGCGTACGCCGGCAACCTCGACGCGCGGCTGATGTCCCGCCGCGCTCCGCACTCGCCGCTGCGCGGCACGGGCTGGCTGAACGGCTGGCGGCTCACCTTCGGCGGCGAGCAGATGGGCTGGGAGGGTGCGCTGGCGACGATCGTCGAGGCCCCCCGTTCGCAGGTGTTCGTGGCGCTGTACGACGTCGCTCCGATGGACGAGGAGTCCATGGACCGCTGGGAGGGCGTGGGCCTGGACATCTACCGTCGGATGCGGGTGCGGGTGCACACGCTGGACGGGGACGAGCCGGCCTGGGTCTATGTCCTCAACGGCTATGAGGGCGGTCTTCCGTCGGCCCGCTATCTGGGGGAGATCGCGGACGCAGCGGAGTCGGCGGGCGCGCCGCACGACTATGTGATGGAGCTGCGGAAGCGGCCCTGCTGAGTGCCGGGGCCGCTCGGTGGCGGTCCGGTTCCGATCCGGTGCCGCTCGGTTCGGCCCGGTTCCTGGCCGGAGAGAGTGCTCCGTACGGGTGTCGTCTGCCAGGTGGTGCGACGCGCCCGGGATACGGGTTCGTGCGATGACACAAGAGAGGGATGCCAGCAGTGTGGGCAGCGACATCTACGCGCGTAGGGGATAAGCGGCTACCCTCGTCCGCGTGAACGCATCTGTTACTCCCGACATCGCCCGCGACCCGCAGGGTGCCGCCGACGCCGCTGCCGCCCGACTGCGCGAGCTCACCGGCGCCGAGACCCACGACGTCGCCCTGGTCATGGGCTCCGGCTGGGCCCCGGCCGCCGAGGCCCTGGGCGCGCCCGAGCACGAATTCCCGGTCACCGAGCTGCCCGGATTCCCGCCGCCCGCCGTGGCCGGTCACGGCGGCAAGGTCCGCTCGTACCGCGTCGGCGAGAAGCGCGCGCTGGTCTTCCTGGGCCGTACGCACTACTACGAGGGCCGCGGGGTCGCCGCGGTCGCGCACGGCGTCCGTACCGCCGCCGCGGCCGGCTGCAAGACCATCGTGCTCACCAACGGGTGCGGCGGTCTGCGTGAGGGCATGCGCCCCGGCCAGCCGGTCCTGATCAGCGACCACCTCAACCTCACCGCCACCTCCCCGATCGTCGGCGCGAACTTCGTCGACCTGACGGACCTGTACTCGCCGCGGCTGCGCGCGCTGTGCAAGGAGGTCGACCCGAGCCTCGAGGAGGGCGTCTACGCCCAGTTCCCCGGCCCGCACTACGAGACCCCGGCCGAGATCAAGATGATCCGCAGCCTGGGCGCCGACCTGGTCGGTATGTCCACGGTCCTGGAGGCCATCGCCGCCCGTGAGGCGGGCGCCGAGGTGCTCGGCCTGTCCCTGGTGACCAACCTCGCCGCGGGCATGACGGGCGAGCCGCTCAACCACGAAGAGGTGCTGCAGGCGGGCCGCGACTCCGCGACCGCGATGGGCAGCCTGCTCGCTCAGGTGCTCGGCAAGCTCTGAGCCTGTTCCTCCCGGCGGCCGGCGTGGGGGTCCCCGGACGACGTCTGGGGGACCCCCAGCCGCCCCGCCGCCGCCCGCAGCACCATTGGCCGGTACTGCGGCTCGACGTACGCACGCAGCGGGTAGGCGTGACGAGCCGAGCGCTCCCCTCCGCACCGCCCCTCCGCATCGACCTGACCGTCAGGAGCATCACGTGGCTACCGATCGCACGGAGCTGATCACCCGGGCCGAGGCATGGCTGGCCGAGGACCCCGACCCCGAGACCCGCCAGGAGCTGGCCGCGCTCCTCGCGACCGGGGACACCGACGAGCTGGCCGCCCGGTTCGCCGGCACCCTCCAGTTCGGCACCGCGGGGCTGCGCGGCGAGCTGGGCGCGGGCCCGATGCGGATGAACCGTTCGGTGGTCATCCGGGCCGCGGCCGGCCTCGCCGCGTACCTCAAGGCGCAGGGCGAGGGCTCCGGCCTGGTCGTCATCGGCTACGACGCGCGCCACAAGAGCGCCGACTTCGCCCGCGACACGGCGGCCGTGATGGTCGGCGCGGGGCTGCGGGCCGCGGTGCTGCCGCGGCCGCTGCCGACGCCCGTACTGGCCTTCGCGATACGGCATCTGGGCGCGGTCGCCGGCGTCGAGGTCACCGCCAGCCACAACCCGCCGCGGGACAACGGCTACAAGGTCTATCTGGGCGACGGCTCGCAGATCGTGCCGCCCGCGGACGGCGAGATCGCCGCCGAGATCGACGCGATCCGCGCGCTGGCGGACGTACCGCGGCCCGAGGCGGGCTGGGAAACCCTCGGGGACGACGTTCTGCAGGCGTATCTGGCGCGTACGGACGCCGTGCTGACCCCCGGCTCCCCCCGCGACACGCACGTCGTCTACACGCCCATGCACGGCGTCGGCCGGGACACCCTCGTCGCCGCCTGGGCGCGGGCCGGCTTCCCCGCCCCGACGGTCGTCGCCGAACAGGCCGAGCCGGACCCGGACTTCCCCACGGTCGCCTTCCCCAACCCGGAAGAGCCCGGCGCGATGGACCTCGCCTTCGCCACCGCCCGGTCCGTGGGCCCCGACATCGTCATCGCCAACGACCCGGACGCGGACCGCTGCGCCGTGGCCGTACCGGACCCCGGCAGCCGGGAGGGCTGGCGGATGCTGCGCGGCGACGAGGTCGGCGCGCTGCTCGCCGCCCACCTGGTCAGCAAGCAGGCCTCCGGCACCTTCGCGACCACGATCGTGTCGTCCTCCCTGATGTCGCGGATCGCGGCCGCCTCGTCCCTCCCGTACGAGGAGACGCTGACCGGCTTCAAGTGGCTGGCCCGGGTGGACGGACTGCGCTACGCGTTCGAGGAGGCGCTGGGCTACTGCGTCGACCCGGAAGGCGTACGCGACAAGGACGGCATCACCGCCGCCCTGCTGATCACCGAACTGGCCGCCGAGCTGAAGCAGTCCGGGCGCACCCTGAGTGACCTGCTGGACGATCTCGCGCTGGAATTCGGGCTGCACGCCACCGACCAGCTCTCGGTCCGCGTCGAGGACCTCTCGTTGATCGCCGACGCCATGCGCCGGCTCCGCGAGGCGTCGCCGGCGTCCCTGGCGGGCCTGACGGTGACCTCTTCCGACGACCTGAACAAGGGCACGGAGTCGCTGCCGCCGACCGACGGGCTGCGCTACTACCTGGCCGGTACGGGCGGTTCGGGTGTGGAGGCCGCGCGGGTGGTCGTGCGTCCCAGCGGCACCGAGCCCAAGCTCAAGTGCTATCTGGAGGTCGTGGTCCCGGTGGCGTCGGCGGATGCGCTGCCGGCGGCGCGGGAGACGGCGGCTGCGGTGCTGGCCGCGGTGAAGGGGGACCTGGCGGCGGCGCTGGGGATCTGAGCCCAGGGCCCCTGTAGCGGCACTGCGTCGCTACAGGGGCCCCTGCAGCAGGGGGCCCCTGCCGTAC
This sequence comes from Streptomyces sp. NPDC048483, assembly GCF_040651455.1. NCBI lineage: Bacteria > Bacillati > Actinomycetota > Actinomycetes > Kitasatosporales > Streptomycetaceae > Streptomyces > Streptomyces sp. NPDC048483. The sequence goes on along the minus strand of NZ_JBEZJZ010000011.1, from coordinate 102,443 downwards.
GGCTAGAGCGCCAGCATCACGGCCAACCCGATTGCCCCGACCACACTCGGCACGATGACCGAGTAGGCCCAGCGGACGACCGGCTCACCCTTGGCGGTCTCCCGCTCCGCGCCGCGCTCCTTGAGTTCGCGCAGCTCCTCGAGGGCCTGGTCGGCCGTCGCGCGCGGCACCGGGCCGGCATCGGCCGCGGCCCCGAAGCGGCTCCGGGACGCGCCGCGCGCCGCCTGGCGGCCGGCCTTCTTGCGCTGGCGCAGCGAGACCGGAATCGCCCACATCTGATATTTGCCGCCGCCGGCGAACACCTCGGCGGAGAACGTCGCCCGCAGATCCTCGACGGCGGCCCAGGGCAGCGTGATCGTACGGAACGGGTTACGCACCGTCAGCCGGTCGGCGCCCGCCCGTACCACCGGCCGCAGGGTGAACGCGGCCACCAGCGGCACCCCGAGCAGCAGCACAAAGAGCGCCACGAGCTTGGTGTGCGCCTCGCCCCGCAGGAGCGCGTCGCCGCCGAGCCAGAGTCCGAGCAGGAGGAGCAGCCCGCCACCCGCCAGAGACGCGGGCGAGCGGTAGCTGCGGTCCGCGTACTGCTGCTGAGGAGGGCTGGAATGTTCCGGACTGGGGCTCGTCATGCTGCCGATTCTGCCCGACCGTCCGGATGCCGGACATTGCGTTACGGCATCATTCGCGCATTGTCCCCTTCTCGCCCTTCCAGGGGGATGACACGCCGCTACGCGCGTAGATATGCTCCCCTCGTGACCATGCCCATCACTGTTCCCGCATACGGCAAGGAAGCCGCGGGGCGTCTGGCGTCAATGGCGGATGTCACCGCCGACGACGGTGCGCTGCGCCGCTTCCTCCACGGCCTCCCGGGGGTCGACGCGGTCGGCCTGCAGGCTCGCGCCGCCACCCTCGGCACCCGCTCGATCAAGACCACGGCGAAGGCGTACGCCATCGACCTCGCCGTCTCGATGATCGACCTGACCACCCTCGAAGGCGCGGACACCCCGGGCAAGGTCCGGGCGCTGTGCGCCAAGGGCATCCGGCCCGATCCCACCGACCGCACCGTCCCCAAGGTCGCCGCGATCTGCGTCTACCCGGACATGGTCGCGACCGCCAAGGAGGCGCTCGGCGACTCCGGTATCCATGTCGCGTCGGTCGCCACCGCCTTCCCGGCGGGCCGCGCCGCCCTGCCGGTCAAGCTCGCCGACACCCGTGACGCGGTCGCGGCCGGCGCCGACGAGATCGACATGGTGATCGACCGGGGCGCCTTCCTCTCCGGCCGGTACATGACGGTCTTCGAGGAGATCAAGCAGGTCAAGGAGGCCTGCGCCCGCCCCGACGGCACCGCCGCGCACCTCAAGGTCATCTTCGAGACCGGCGAGCTCGAGACGTACGACAACGTCCGCCGGGTCTCCTGGCTGGCGATGCTCGCGGGCGCCGACTTCATCAAGACCTCGACCGGCAAGGTGGCCGTCAACGCCACCCCGCCCGTCACGCTGCTGATGCTGGAGGCCGTACGCGACTTCCACGCGGCGACCGGCGTCCAGGTGGGTGTGAAGCCCGCCGGCGGCATCCGGACGACCAAGGACGCGATCAAGTACCTGGTCATGGTCAACGAGACGCTGGGCGAGCCCTGGCTGACCGCCGACTGGTTCCGCTTCGGCGCCTCCAGCCTTCTGAACGATCTGCTGATGCAGCGCCAGAAGCTCAGCACCGGCCGCTACTCCGGCCCCGACTACGTAACGGTGGACTGACTCATGGCATTCGAGTACGCGCCGGCCCCTGAGTCCCGTGCGGTCGTCGATATCGCACCGAGCTACGGGCTGTTCATCGACGGCGAGTTCGGTGAGGGCGCCGGCGGCAAGGTCTTCAAGACCGTCTCCCCCGCGAACGAGGAGGTCCTCTCCGAGGTCGCCCTGGCCGGTGCGGAGGACGTCGACCGTGCCGTGAAGGCCGCCCGCAAGGCCTTCGAGAAGTGGTCCGCGCTGCCGGGCGCCGAGCGCGCCAAGTACCTCTTCCGGATCGCCCGGATCATCCAGGAGCGCTCGCGCGAGCTGGCCGTCCTGGAGTCGCTGGACAACGGCAAGCCGATCCGCGAGTCCCGCGACGCCGACCTGCCGCTGGTCGCCGCGCACTTCTTCTACTACGCGGGCTGGGCCGACAAGCTCGACCACGCCGGCTACGGCGCCAACCCGCGCCCCCTGGGCGTCGCGGGCCAGATCATCCCCTGGAACTTCCCCCTGCTGATGCTGGCGTGGAAGATCGCCCCGGCGCTGGCGACCGGCAACACCGTCGTCCTCAAGCCCGCCGAGACGACCCCGCTCTCCGCCCTCTTCTTCGCGGACATCTGCCGCCAGGCGGGCCTCCCCAAGGGCGTCGTCAACATCCTCACGGGCGACGGTTCCACGGGCGCCGAGCTGGTGGCCCACCCCGACGTCAACAAGGTGGCCTTCACCGGCTCCACCGAGGTCGGCAAGGCCATCGCCCGTACGGTGGCCGGCACCGACAAGAAGGTCACCCTCGAACTGGGCGGCAAGGCGGCGAACATCGTCTTCGACGACGCCCCGATCGACCAGGCCGTCGAGGGCATCGTCAACGGCATCTTCTTCAACCAGGGGCACGTCTGCTGTGCGGGCTCCCGCCTCCTGGTGCAGGAGTCGATCCAGGACGAGCTGCTGGAGGCCCTCAAGCGCCGGATGCAGACCCTGCGCGTGGGCGACCCGCTCGACAAGAACACCGACATCGGCGCCATCAACTCCGCCGAGCAGCTGGCCCGGATCACCGCGCTGGCCGACGCGGGCGAGGCCGAGGGCGCCGAGCGCTGGGCCCCCGCCTGCGAACTCCCCGGCTCCGGATACTGGTTCGCGCCGACCCTGTTCACCGGCGTCACGCAGGCGCACCGCATCGCCCGCGAGGAGATCTTCGGCCCGGTGCTGTCCGTCCTGACCTTCCGTACGCCGGAGGAGGCCGTGGCGAAGGCCAACAACACCCCCTACGGCCTCTCCGCCGGTATCTGGACGGAGAAGGGCTCGCGCATCCTGTGGATGGCGAGCAAGCTCCGTGCGGGCGTCATCTGGTCCAACACGTTCAACAAGTTCGACCCCGCCTCGCCGTTCGGCGGCTACAAGGAGTCGGGCTACGGCCGCGAGGGCGGCCGCCACGGCCTGGAGGCGTACCTCACCCCGTCGAGCCCGGAGGGCGAGCGATGAAGAACACTGTTGAGCGGCTCAGTGTCCTGAAGACCTACAAGCTGTACGTCGGGGGGAAGTTCCCCCGGTCCGAGAGCGGGCGGGTGTACGAGGTGACGGACTCCAAGGGCGCATGGCTGGCCAACGCCCCGCTGGCCTCCCGTAAGGACGCCCGGGACGCGGTGGTCGCCGCCCGTAAGGCGTTCGGCGGCTGGTCGGGTGCCACGGCCTACAACCGCGGCCAGATCCTCTACCGCGTCGCCGAGATGCTGGAGGGCCGCCGCGAGCAGTTCATCGCGGAGGTCGCGGACGCCGAGGGGCTGTCGAAGGCCAAGGCCACCGCACAGGTGGACGCGGCGATCGACCGCTGGGTCTGGTACGCGGGCTGGTCGGACAAGGTCGCCCAGATCGCGGGCGGCGCCAACCCGGTGGCGGGCCCGTACTTCAACCTCTCCTCCCCCGAGCCGACCGGTGTGGTCGCCGTCCTGGCTCCCCAGGAGTCGTCGTTCCTCGGCCTGGTGTCGGTGATCGCCCCGGCGATCGTCACCGGCAACACGGTGGTCGTGGCGGCCTCCCAGGACTCCCCGCTGCCCGCGCTCTCCCTGGCGGAGGTGCTGGCCACCTCCGACCTTCCGGGCGGCGTCGTCAACATCCTCTCCGGCCGTACGGCGGAGATCGCGGCCCCGCTCGCCGCCCACCAGGACGTCAACGCCCTCGATCTCGCGGGCGCGGACGCCCCGTTGGCGAAGGAGCTGGAGACGGCCGCGGCCGACAACCTCAAGCGGGTGCTGCGGCCCGGTACGGCGGACTGGACCGCCGACCCGGGCACCGAGCGTCTGCTCTCTTTCCTGGAGACAAAGACGGTCTGGCACCCGATGGGCGTTTAGGGAATTTTTGACGTCCTTGGGGCGATCGTTTGTGAATCTTTTCTGTGCGGGGCCTCAGCATTTGACTGAGGTCCCGCATTGTTGTCCGATCATTTATCTACCATTGACCGACGGCACACACCCGACGGGCACACACACCCGACGGGCACACACCCGACGGCACACTCAAGCAATCGATCTGGGGGAGATCCGTGGCGGAACAATTCACTGCTGCCCAAGAGGCCCTGCGCGCGTTCGCCAAATCCGCTGATCAGCGGGCCGAGAAGGTGCGGGACATCCGCAGCAGCCTGGCCTCTCACGCCGTGCACCGCGAAGCGTTCGGAAAGCTTCCGGAATCGGAAGAAATCAGCACGGACTACCAGGAGCGCCAGGAGGACACCCTGGAAACGCTCGAGGACATAGCCAAGCTGCAGGAGAAGATCAGCGAGGGCGTCACGGCTACCGCACAGTCCTACCAGGACAGCGATGACGAGACCGTCCAGGCCATGAGCAGCGTGCACCACGGGGGTGGCGCCATATGAGCGGGCCCGCATCCTCAGCAGTCGGCGCCTACAACAAGGTCAACGACTGGATGAGCGGGATGGACAGCGTGGTGGACGACATCATGCGTCCCCTCGTCGAACCGCTCGCCGATGAGCTGGAGTTTGTGACCGGCGATCCCGAGACGCTCAAGGAAGCCGCCAAGCTGTGGCGGGAGAAGTCGGACGAGCTCCGGAACATCGTGGCCGATCAGCGGCGCGACCGTGCGGATCTCGCGCACGAGTGGACCGGCCAGTCCGCCGATGCCTTCCAGAACAACCTGGCCGAGCTGGAAACCGCCATGGAGGCGGAAGCCGATGACATGGACAAGACGGCCGAGGTCCTGGAGGGGGCTGCCGAGCAGGCCGAGTTCGCCCAGGAGATGGTCGAGACCGTCATCCGTGAACTCATCGAGTGGGCTCTGATCTCGCTGGCCGCGGCGGTGGCGCTGAGCGTGGTGACGGCGGGTGTGTCGTTGGCGGCCGAGGCCGCGGCGGCAGCGGCGGAGTCCGGCATCGCCTCTGCCCGTATCGCCACCCTGGTGGCGCGCCTCGCGAAGGAGCTCAAGGCCCTCGCCAACATCCTGAAGATGCTCAAGCAGGCCAAGAAGCTGTCCAAGGTCAAGAAGTGGAAGCCGTGGACCTGGAAGCACATCACCGAAGCCGGCGAGGCGGAGAAGTTCGCCATCGCCTACGGCGCCAAGAAGGTGCACAAGGCGATCAAGGGCGGCGCCAAGGGCGTGATGGGCGGTCTCGGCTTCACCGGTAATCCGTTGGGCGCCGCGGCGGGGGTCGCCGTCGGTGACGGCGTCGATCAAGCGGCCGACAAGGTCGACCAGTTCCTGGCCGGCGAAAAGCCCTCGTCCGACTTCAACATCCCGTTCACCGACGCCGGTTCGCCCCGGCCCGCGCACAACGAGGTGCATCTGCCGCCCGCGTCGGACTTCGCCGGGCCGCGCCACGCCCAGGATTCGCCGGTCTCGCCGTTGCCCGGCGGGCGCCCCACCGCCCCGGACCCGGGCTTCGCGCCCCTCCCGGACGGACGGCCCACCGCCCCGGACCCGGGCTTCGCCGGCGGACAACCCACCGCCCCGGACCCGGGCTTCGCGCCCCTCCCCGACGGACGGCCCACCGCCCCGGACCCGGGCTTCGCCGGCGGAGAGCCCGTCGCCCAGGACCCGCGGCTGGTCACCCGCCCGGCCGCCGCCCAGCAACCCCGCGATCCCGACAACCCGTTCGGCTGAGCACCACACCAGACGAGAGGAGCGGCGCCGGATGCGACCGGAATTCCGCGACAGTTTTCTGCCTTTTCTGCATCCAGGGGAAAGGCTGATCCTTGCCATGGGCTACTTCGGCAATACGGCGCTGCCCTCCGTCCCCCCCGAGCTGCGCACCCCGAGCACCCCGCCCCCGCCGTCGGCGCTCGAGGAGCGGGTACGGGGGGCGCTGGGCGGCGTTCTTGGCCGCGTGACCCGTCCGCTGGACGCCATGGGCAACAGCCGACTGGTCAACAACCGGTTCACCCGGGCCGCCGACCGCGCCAGTGACCGGGTCGAGAACGCGGCGATCGACCTGGAGCACGTCGCCGACCGGACGACCGAGCGGGCGATCTGGGGCACCGTCATGGACGGCGGCTGGCAGAGCATGGCCGGGCGCTTCCTCGTCAATCTGACCAACGCGGGCGGCGAGCCCGGGCGTCAGGCGCTGACCGACCGCCGGCTGATCGTGCTCGTGGACCACAACACCAGCTGGCGGGACACCACCCCGCAATGGGCTGTGGGGGCGGCGGTGCCGCGTCCGAACATCGCCCGGGTCACGGCGCATCCGAAGACTGTCAGCCGGGGGCGGTTCGATGTCGCCTTCGTCGACGGTTCGTGGATCGCCCTGGGTAGTGCGGTGCGCCAGCACATGGAGGCGTTCGTCGCCGCCTTCAACCAAGGCGTCTGAGCCCTGCCACTTGAGCATGACGGCATCTGCCGCCCGTTTCTCCGGCCCGGCGAGACGTTGCTGAACGCGACCGGCTACGCGGCCTGCCCGGCGCTCCCGCGCGCCCACGCCCATCTGCGGGCCCGCGGAAGAAGCCGGAGCTGGAGAAGCGGGTGTGGGGCGCACTCAGCAGTGCCGTCGGCAAGGCGACGAAGCCACTGGGCCCGGCGATCAGTCGCCGGGCCCCCCTCAGCCGCTCCCACGATCCCGACAACCCGTTCGACTGAGCAGCACACCGGACGAGAGGAGCGGCGCCGGATGAAACCGATGTACCGCGACTGCTTTCCCCCCTTTCTCCAGCCAGGGGAAAGGCTGATCCTTGCCTCGGACTATTGCCACAATTCGGCGCTGCCCTTCGTCCCTGCCGAGCTGCGCACCCCGACGCCTCCTTCAGCGCTCGAACAGCGGGTACGGGGCGCGCTGGGGAACGCTCTGGGCAAGGTGACAAAGCCGCTGGGCCCGGCGATCAACAGCCGGCTGGCGAACAACCCGGTGACGCGAGCCGTCAGCGGGTTCGCCGACAACAGCCCGACGCGGCCCGTCGGCCGGGAGGGCGAAACCGGCGTCACGTATGCCGCCGGCGACTTCAGCGGCAACCGCGTGAGGCGGCCCGACCGCGATCTCACCGACGCGGTGTTCGAAATTCAGGAAACGATCGAGGACGCCGCGGACGACGCCGTCGAGTACATGATGTACGGCAAAACCATGCAGGGCAGCTGGTCCAGCATGGCCGGCCGGTTCCTGGTCGATCTCAAGAACGCGGGCGACGAGCCCAGATTTCAGGCGCTGACCGACCGCCGGCTGATCGTGCTTGTGGACCGCAACAAGAGCTGGCTGGGCGGCACCCCGAAGTGCGATTTCGGGGTGGCGGTGCCCCGTACGAACATCGCCCGGGTCACTGCACATCCGAAGGCCATCACCAAGGGGCGGTTCGACCTCGCCTTCGTCGACGGTTCGTGGATCGCCCTGGGGAGTCTGCACCGCAAGAACATGGAAGGGGTCGTCGCCGCCTTCGACCAAGGGTTCTGAGTCGTTGCCGGTCGACTGCAGCGCCGTCGGCAAGGCGACGAAGCCGCTGGGCCCGGCGATCAACAACCGGCTGGCCAACAACCGCGTGACGCGGCCCGTCGGCGAGTACATCGACAACGGCGTGACGCGGCCCGACCGCGATCTCACCGACGCGGTGTTCGAAGTTCAGGAGACGATCGAGGACGCCGCGGACGACGCCGTCGAGTACATGATGTACGGCAAGCCCATGCAGGGCAGCTGGTCCAGCATGGCCGGCCAGTTCCTTGTGCAGGTCGTCAACGCGGGCGGCGAGCCCCGGGCCCAGACGATCACCGACCGTGGGCTGTTCGTGATCACAAACCACGCCACCGGCCGACGGGAGCGCGAGCCCGAGCTGGAGGTGGCGGTGGAAGTGCCGCGGACGAACATCGCGGCACTCCGCCCCAGGCCGCGCACGACGTTCCCGCGCGGCCGGTTCGACCTGGTCTTCGCCGACGGCTCATGGATCGCGCTGAGCTGCTCGTTCCAGAAGCATATGGAGGCGCTGGTCGCGGCCTTCTACGGGCGCTGAGCGCGGTCCTTGCGGTGACCGGAAGGGTGCGGGGCCCGGTCGGGTGCGGCGGGCCCCGATTCGGGCAACATGTGCGCCACCTCGCCCACCACCGGCACGTCCTTCATGGTGCCGCCGCGCGAGAGGGGGCCGGTCAGCATCGTGGTGCTCACCGGCTTGAAGTCGGCGATCTCGGTGGAGACACCGTTGTTCAGCGGGTCGATCTCGGTGTTGGCCCAGGGGTTGACCGGGAGGTGCTTGACCGCGCTGGGGGCGCCGCTGACGGAGTTCCCCAGGACGCCGGCCAGCCCGGGCGCGGTGTCGGCGGCGCCTTGGTCGGTGTGGGCCGCGGGCGCGGGCGAAGCGCTCGCCGCTGCCGAGCCGCCTGCCGCGAGCGCGGCGCCGGCCGCGGAGACCGCCAGGGCGGTGCGCAGCAGCGTGCGGGGGATGCGGCTGGGCCGGGGACGGGCGTGTGAGGCCATGTGCTGTGCCACCTGACTGCGGGATCCGCACGTTTGGGTAATCGATCGATTGCGAAGAGTAGTTGACGGTGTGCCGGTGGATCCACCTCATGGTCCGTCTCGTACGCCCGGGTACCTCCAACGGCCCAATGCCCGACAATGGGTCCCCGTGAGCTCCCACTCCCCCACTCCGCCGCGCGCCGCCCGTGTCGTCCTGCTGACCGGCCCCTCCGGTTCGGGCAAGACGTCCCTGGCCGCGCTGACCGGCCTGCCCGTCCTCAACCTCGACGACTTCTACAAGGAGGGCACGGACCCGACGCTGCCGCAGCTGCCCCATGGCGGCGGCGCGGACTGGGACTCGCCGCTGTCCTGGGACGCCGGTGCCGCGATCGCCGCGATCGAGGCGCTGTGCCGTACGGGGCGCACGTCCGTCCCCGTGTACGACATCTCCAGCAGCGCCCGCGTCGGCACGTCGCAGCTCGATCTCGGCGGGGCCCCGCTGTTCATCGCGGAAGGCATCTTCGCGGCCGACGCCATAGCGGGCTGCCGCGCCGCCGGGCTGCTCGCCGACACGCTGTGTCTGCGCGGCCGGCCCACCACCACCTTCCGCCGGCGCCTGGCCAGGGACCTGCGCGAGGGCCGTAAGCCGGCCCCGTATCTGGTGCGCCGCGGACTGCGTCTGCTGCGCACCGAACGCGCGGTCGTCGCCCGGCACAGCGCCCTGGGAGCCCACCCGTGCGCCAAGCCGGAGGCGCTGGCACGTATTTCGGCGGCACGGGCGGGGGTACCTCCCTGCTCATGGGAGTCCCCCCGCTCGAGCGAAGTCGAGAGTGGGGGAGGAGTCGAGAGCTCGGGGGAGGGTGCGGTGGGCGAGGCCGTACGCTCCTGATCCTCAGTCACATGCTGTCGCATCTGGCGCTGTGTTCACTGGCGGGTGTGGTGGTGACGGTGCGGAGCGCGTAGCGGCGCGGCAGACGGAAGAAGCGGGCTCGGACAGACCCCCCGGCCGTCCGAACCCGCTTCCTTCCCCCGTATCCCCCGATACGCCCGGCCGTGGCGGATTACTCCCCCTTGGCCGGTTTCCCCCGTATCCCCCGGTTTTCCCCCGTACCCCGTTCCCCCTCGGGCACGCCCCCCGGTTTTCCCCCGTTTCCCCCGGGTTCCCCCGTCCTCAGGCCACCAGCTCGCCGAAGGACTCCTCCTCGTCACGGCCGAAGCTGAGGACCTCGTCCTCGCGCAGCCGGCGCAGGGAGCGCCAGATGCTCGACTTCACCGTGCCGACACTGATGTTGAGAATGTCCGCGATCTCGGGGTCCGTGCGGCCCTCGTAGTAGCGCAGCACCAGCATCGTGCGCTGCGTCTCGGGCAGCCGGACCAGTGCCTGCCACAGGACGGCGCGCAGTTCGGTGCCGCGCATGGCGTCCACGTCGCCGGCCGTCTCGGGCAGTTCCTCGGTCGGGTATTCGTTGAGCTTGCGGCGGCGCCAGGCGCTGATGTGCAGATTGGTCATGGTGCGCCGCAGATAGCCGCCGAGCGCCGCCTTGTCGCTGATCCGGTCCCATGCCCGGTAGGTCGAGAACAGGGCGCTCTGCAGCAGGTCCTCGGCCTCGTAGCGGTCGCCGGTCAGGTGGTAGGCGGTGGCGTACAGGGAGGCGCGGCGCTCCTGGACGTAGGCGGTGAAGGCCGCTTCGGCCTCGGCCGCCTCCGACGCGGAGCGCCGTTCCCCCGTGTCCTCCCTGTACTCCGTTCCCCCGTTGTTTCCCCCGTTGTTTCCCCCGTTGACTCCGCCGTGGCCGTCGTTTCCCCCGTTGGCCCCGGTGAGTCCCACCGACGTCGCGTCGATGGCCACCATGTACGGCGGCCGCTGACGCCCGGTGCCGCGAGCGCACCCCCGCCCGATCACGGCACCGGACTTCTCCCCGGCCCGTACGACGTCGTGGAGCCGCGTGATAACTGCGCTGGAAGTGGTGCCGTGCAGTGTGTTCATCTCGCGCCCCCCGTCGTAGAGCCTCGTTCGGTGTGTCCCGGGTGTTGATCTCTCCCGGTGCCCAAAAGACTGCCAACGCAGTTTCATGGCGGTGTCCGCCGACTGTCACAGCCCTGTCACAGGGGCCGGTGGGGTACGGCGCGGGGCCACCACGCGCCGGGGGCGCATATGAGAGGGGCCCACCGGTCGAACTCCTGGTGTCCCATGGGCCAGAATGGCCAGGTGCCCTACCTGTTGCTGATCGAGGACGACGACGCCATCCGCACGGCCCTCGAACTCTCCCTGTCCCGCCAAGGTCACCGTGTGGTGACCGCGGCGACGGGCGAGGACGGCCTGAAGCTGCTGCGCGAGCAGCGCCCGGACCTGATCGTGCTGGATGTGATGCTGCCGGGCATCGACGGTTTCGAGGTGTGCCGGCGGATCAGGCGTACGGACCAGCTGCCCATCATCCTGCTCACCGCGCGCAACGACGACATCGACGTCGTGGTGGGGCTGGAGTCCGGTGCGGACGACTATGTCGTCAAGCCGGTCCAGGGACGGGTGCTGGATGCCCGTATCCGTGCCGTGCTGCGCCGCGGGGAGCGGGAGTCCAGTGATTCGGCGACGTTCGGCTCACTGGTGATCGACCGCTCGGCGATGACGGTCACCAAGAACGGCGAGGATCTGCAACTGACGCCGACCGAGCTGCGGTTGCTGCTGGAGCTGAGCCGACGGCCCGGACAGGCGCTGTCGCGGCAGCAGTTGCTGCGCCTGGTGTGGGAGCACGACTATCTGGGCGATTCGCGCCTGGTGGACGCGTGTGTGCAGCGGCTGCGCGCGAAGGTGGAGGACGTGCCGTCCTCGCCGACCCTGATCCGTACGGTCCGTGGTGTCGGCTACCGGCTGGACTCCCCGCAGTGACGGGACGCCCCACGGAGAGCGGCACCGACGACACAATCGAGGACACCGCGTCGGCCATGCCCGGCAGCCGGCCCACTCGGCTGCTGCGGCGCGCCTCCGGGCTGCTGCGCTGGACGAGTCTGCGGCTGCGGCTGGTCTTTGTCTTCGCGCTGGTGGCGCTGACCGCCGCGGTCTCCGCTTCCGGTATCGCGTACTGGCTCAACCGCAACACCGTTCTGGACCGTACGCAGAACGCCGTGCTCAAGGACTTCCGTAAGTCGCTGGAGGACAGTACGCGGTCGCTGCCGCCGCGGCCGCGGTGCGCCGAACTGCAGGATGCGGCGCGGCAGATAGCGGGCGGGCCGCAGAACTACACGGTGCTGCTGATCGGTGTGGGGCGGGACGGCAAGTCCTGTGCGGCCACCACGGACAAGGACCTGCTGACGCTGGCGAGCGTGCCGAAGGCGCTGCGCACGGCGGTGAACGAGGTCCGTCCGGTCGACGAGTCCAACCGCTATGCGCACCATCTGTACTGGCAGCGCCGGCAGATCGGGGATGTCCCCTATCTGGTCGCCGGGGCGAAGGTGATCGGCGGTGGTCCGACCGGCTACATGATGAAGTCGCTGGCCGCCGAGCGGCAGGACCTCAATTCCCTGGCCTGGTCGCTGGGGATCGCGACGGCGCTGGCGCTGGTCGGGTCGGCGCTGCTGGCGCAGGCCGCCGCGACGACCGTGCTGCGGCCCGTACAGCGGCTGGGGTATGCGGCGCGGCAGCTGGGCGAGGGGCGGCTGGACACCCGGCTGCGGGTGACCGGTACGGACGAACTGGCCGATCTGTCGCGGACGTTCAACCGTACGGCGGAGCGGCTGGAGCAGCGGGTGGAGGAGCTGAGCGCGCGCGAGGCGTCGTCCCGGCGGTTCGTCGCGGACATGTCGCACGAGCTCCGTACACCGCTGACGGCGATCACCGCGGTCTCGGAGGTCCTGGAGGAGGAGGCCGACTCCCTCGACCCGATGATCGCGCCCGCGGTGCAGCTGGTGGTCAGTGAGACCCGGCGGCTGAACGACCTGGTGGAGAACCTGATGGAGGTCACCCGTTTCGACGCGGGGACGGCCCGGCTCGTGCTGGACGATGTCGATGTCGCGGACCAGGTGACCGCCTGTATCGATGCGCGGGCCTGGCTGGACGCGGTGGATCTGGACGCGGACCGCGGGATCGTGGCCCGGCTGGACCCGCGGCGTCTCGACGTGATCCTGGCGAATCTGATCGGCAATGCCCTCAAGCACGGCGGGTCGCCGGTACGGGTGTCCGTCCACACCGAGGAGGCGGCGGCGGAGGCCGGGCAGTCCGAGGCCGAGGAGGCCGGGGAGTCCGAGGAGTCCGGTGAGACCACGGGGTCCGGTGGCGGTGAGCTGGTGATCCGCGTACGGGACCACGGTCCCGGCATCCCGGAGGAAGTCCTGCCGCATGTCTTCGACCGCTTCTACAAGGCGAGCGCGTCCCGGCCGCGGTCGGAGGGCAGCGGTCTGGGGCTGTCCATCGCGATGGAGAACGCACACATCCACGGCGGCGGGATCACCGCGGCCAATCTGCCGGAGGGCGGTGCGGAGTTCACACTGCGGCTGCCGAGGGACGCGTCCGCGCTGACCGACGGCGGGCAGGGCGAGGTCCGCGGCGCCGCGGACCAGGGCACGGAGGGGAACCGATGACGCGCCCCGGTCGGTTCTCGCGTACCGCCCTGGTGGCGGCCGTTGCGCTGACCGCCGCGGGCTGCGGTATCCGGGGTACGTCGGTGCCGGTGGACGCGGGCGGCGCGCCCTCGCGGGTGAGCTGCAAGGTCCCCGACAGGGCCAAGGGGACGCCCACCGAAGGTCTCACACAGGTCACCGTCTATCTGGTGTGCAGCTCCACGCTGGCGCAAGTGGAACGGACCGTGGGCCTGACCGCGCCCACGACCGCACCGGTCGAGCGGCTGAGAGCGGCACGGGCGCTGCTGGACGAGCTGCGGCAGCAGCCCTCGCGCGCGGAGGAGGAGGCCGGGTTCAGCAGCGCGGTGCCCCAGGAGCTGAAGGTGAACGGTCCGCGCGCGGGCGATCCCGCGGAGTCGCTGCGGCTGAGCATCCGGCCGGAGGATCTGCCGTCCTTCGCGCTGGCGCAGCTGGTGTGTACGTACGGCGCGGCCCCGGCGCTGGGCCGTACTCATGCGGCGGTGCTGGGCGGGCCCGGCAAGGACGTACCGCACCGCTACGACTGCTCCTCCGATGTGCTGTCCGACCCGGACATCGCGCAGAACGCGGGCTGGGGCGATCCGCTGTCCGAGGAAGGCTGAGCAGGGCGTTCCCCCAGGGGCGGCGCCCGGTCTCTCGGGGGTGCGCCCCGGTGGCGGGCATCCGGCCAAGACGGGCGCAACAGGGCGGAACCGCGGCCCCCGCTACCGGCGTCCTGGCCTTTGTGCAGCGTCTTGGTTGCGGCGAAACCGCCGCCCTCCGTATGCGCGCCACCGGACTTCTCCTCCTGGTGGCGCATCTGCTGGTTGTCGGCTGGCTGACGCTGCGCCCCCGTACGGTGCCATGGGTGCCCGCACCCAATCTCGAGCTGCTGGCGTCGATCAGCGCCGAGCTGGCGCGCGGCCCCTGGCACGCGGTGCAGGGACTGAGCGGGCAGGTGCTGCTGCTGGCGCCGCTGGGGGTACTGCTCCCGATGGCGGCCGGGCGGCTGTATGTGTCCCCGCTGGTATCTCTGACCCGTACCGTCTTCGCCGGCGCGATGATCGCGCTGGCCATCGAGCTGCTGCAGGCCGGGGTACCGGGGCAGGTCCCGGATATCGACTCGGTGCTGCTGAACACGCTCGGGGTGGCGGTGGTCCACCTGGCCGTCGTACCTGGGGCCCGGTACCGGCTCCGCCGCCGGGAGGAGTGTCTCAGGGGTACGACCCCGAAGATCTCCAGGGTTGGACTGACCCCGCAGGCTGACGCGCTCTCCGGCTCCCGGACCTACCTTTGAGTCATCGGGGCAAACGCCCCGCCGAGTCGCAAAGGAGTCGCCCATCATGGCCGCCGCACTGGTCCGCCCCCGCAACAACCGAATGATCGCCGGAGTGTGCGCGGGCCTGGCCCGTCGCTTCGGCACCACCCCGGCGACGATGCGGGTGATCTTCCTGCTGTCGTGTCTGCTGCCGGGCCCGCAGTTCCTCGTCTACCTGGCGCTGTGGATATTCCTCCCCTCGGAGGACAAGGCCACCAGCGCCGCCGCCTGGTAACCAGGCACCCGCCACGGCACCCGGCGGGCATCCGGCCGTGGACATGGCGGTGCCCCGGCGCCTACGCACTGCGGCGTACGCACCGGGGCACGGCCCAGGTGTGGTCGACCGCTCAGCCGACGTGCACCGGAAGGCCCTTGGTGACGCCGGCGACGCCCTTGACGGGGTTGATCGGCATACCGCCCAGAGTGTTGCCCTTGTCGTTGGTGGAGGTCTGGACCCCGCCGTTGGCCGACTTGGCGGCCTTCGCAGCCCCCGACGCGGCGTCGGTGGCCGCCTTGACCGGCAGCTTGCTCAGCAGGCCGTTGGCGTCGGCCGCATCCACCGGGGCCGCGGCGGCGGTGCCCGCGGCGGCGACGGCGAAGGCGGCACCGAGCGCGGCGGCACCGAGAGTCTTGATGGTTCCCTGCTTCATCGAAATACGTCCTCGTGATGGGGATGGTGATGGAGGCTTGACCGGCAAATCAACCTAGTGACGTCATTGCCGCCGCCGCAAACACCCACGGCCGAAGAAAAACGGCCGGTGGACATCCACCGGCCGTTCCGCTAACTCGCGCGCCACACCCCCCAACCCACCTTACGCTGAGTCAGAACCCCTGTTCACAGGGGAGGTTGCGCCCGCCTGCCGGAAGAGCCATTCGGCCCGCAGTTCCGCATATCCGGGCTTGATGACGTCATTGATCATGGCTAGACGTTCATCGAAAGGAATGAAAGCTGATTTCATCGCATTGACTGTAAACCACTGCATGTCATCGAGCGTGTATCGGAATGTCTTGACCAGGTGCTCGAATTCGCGGGTCATGGACGTCCCGCTCATCAGCCGGTTGTCGGTGTTCACCGTGAGGCGGAACTGCAGCCGGCGCAGCAGGCCGATGGGGTGCTCGGCGTAGGAGGTGGCGGCGCCGGTCTGGAGGTTGGAGGTGGGGCACATCTCCAGCGGGATGCGCTTGTCGCGTACGTACGAGGCGAGCCGGCCGAGCTTGACCGCGCCGTCGTCGTCGACCTCGATGTCGTCGATGATGCGGACGCCGTGGCCGAGGCGGTCGGCGCCGCACCACTGGAGGGCCTGCCAGATGGACGGCAGACCGAAGGCCTCGCCGGCGTGGATGGTGAAGTGGTTGTTCTCGCGCTTGAGGTACTCGAAGGCGTCGAGGTGGCGGGTGGGCGGGAAGCCGGCCTCGGCGCCCGCGATGTCGAAGCCGACGACGCCGAAGTCGCGGTAGCGGTTGGCGAGTTCGGCGATCTCCAGGGCGCGGGCGGCGTGCCGCATGGCGGTCAGCAGGGCACCGACGCGGATGCGGTGGCCGTTCTCGCGGGCCCGCCGCTCGCCCTCGCGGAAGCCCTCGTTGACGGCCTCGACGACCTCTTCGAGGGTCAGCCCCTGCTCGAGGTGCTGCTCGGGCGCATAGCGGATCTCGGCGTAGACGACGCCGTCCGCGGCCAGGTCCTCGGCACACTCTGCGGCGACCCTGGCCAGCGCGTCGCGGGTCTGCATGACGGCACAGGTGTGCGCGAAGGTCTCCAGATAGCGCTCCAGCGAGCCGGAGTCGGCGGCCTCGCGGAACCAGATCCCCAGCTTCTCGGGGTCGGCTTCGGGAAGGCCGTCGTAGCCGGTCTCGCGGGCGAGGTCGACGATGGTGCCGGGACGCAGTCCGCCGTCGAGGTGATCGTGGAGCAGCACCTTGGGGGCGCGGCGGATCTGTTCACTGGTCGGGAGGGTGGTGGTCTCGCTCGTCATTTCCGCACTCTAGCCCCTACGCGCGTAGATCTCCGGGTAGGTCTCGCCGAACGATACGTAACAGTGACCCGTCCACGGGGTGGCCGCCGCCCCACCTTCTGCCATCGTTCTGGTCATGGCTCAGCAAGCGCTGCCGGTGCGCGAGGCCCGGCTGGGGAAACCGCGCGGAACGGGCGGAGAAGGGGTGCGCGCAGCGCTCCGGTGGAAGGGCGGTGGTGGGCGAGGGGCCGGCCCGGTGAACGGGGTCGCCCTTTTACTGCCTGAAGGCGGCCCGACCGGGGTGCGGCGCCCGTCGCCGATCGCGTCTCTGGCGGTCCGCCCGCTCGCGGTCCGGCTGGCGAAGGCGGGCCGCCCCGAGGGCCTGGCCACCCATGTCCTGCGCTACCGCTGCCACGGCTGGAACGGCCCGTCCGCCCACCCCGCCCGGGACGCCGCCTGGGCCCTGGACGAGGTGGTCCGCCGCTACGGCGATGTCCCGGTCTGCCTGGTCGGTACGGGCATGGGCGCACGCGCCGCTCTGCACGCCGCGGGCCACCCGGCCGTCCACTCCGTACTGGCCATCGCCCCCTGGTTTCCCGACCCCTCCCAGGAAGCCGCCGCCCCCGATCCGGTGAAACAGCTCATCGGCCGCCAGGTCCTGCTCGTCCACGGCACCAACGACGAGCGCACCGATCCCGACCTCTCCTACCGCTACGCCGAACGCGCCAAGAAGGTCAACCGCGACACCTGCCGCTTCGAGGTCCACTCCGACGGCCACTCCCTCCACCAGCACCGCGCCGAAGTCCACGCCCTGGCCACCGACTTCCTGCTCGGCTCCCTCTTCACCCGCGACTACGCCCGCCCCGTGAAGGACGCCCTCGCCGCACCCCCGCCACTGGGCCTGCGGATGCCCCTGGCGTCGGGCTTCGGGGCGTCGCTGCGGCATTGAGCGGAGACCGGTATCGCCATGGCAGACCCCGGCAGGCTGCAGATCCATACGGTGGAATCCACGGACGGCACAGCGGCGCGCTGCGTCGTGCGCTGTGTCGGCGGCACCGTACGCCCGGGTGAGACCTTTACCGTGGCCCGCTCCCCGGCCGGCGACGACACCCCGGTGCACCTCACGCTGACGCGGATCAACCGGTACGGCCACCAGGTCGCTCTCGTCGACCCTCCCCACTCCGCGCTGGTCGACCTGAGCGGTGCCGGGACCCGAACCCTGGTCCGGGGGACGGTCCTCACGGCGGCCCCGGCGCCCGTCACCGAGGCAACAGCACCCCCCGCCGGCTCAGCAGGAACTTCTTGAACGCGGCCACCGGCGGCGTGTCCGGGTGCCCGTCCAGCCAGGCCACGCCGATCTCCCGCACCGCCCGCGGCGCCGTCACCGTCAGCTCGGAGACGCCGGGCCGCGGCACCGCGGGCGGCGGCAGCAGCGCCACCCCCAGCCCGGCCGCCACCAGGCCGCGCAGCGTCTCGGCCTCCTCCCCCTCGAACGCGACCCGCGGGGTGAACCCCGCCTCGGCGCACAGCGCATCGGTGATCCGGCGCAGCCCGTACCCCGGCTCCAGGGTCACGAACAGCTCGCCCGCCGCCTCCGCCAGCCGGATCCGCTTACGGCTCGCCAGCGGATGGTCGTCCGGGACGACGAGCCGCAGCTTCTGCTCGTCGAGCCGCCGCGCCACCAGATCCGGGTAGTCCGGCACCGGCGAGGTCAGACAGAGGTCGAGATCGCCGAGCCGCAGTCGTTCGATCATCGCCTCGCCGTAGTTCTGCACCAACTGGAAGCGCACCCGCGGATGATCGGCGCGGAAGGTGCGGATGAGGCCGGGGACCGTCTCCGGGCCCAGCGTGTGCAGAAAGCCGAAGGCGACCTTGCCGGCGGTGGGGTCGGCGTCGGCCCGTACGGAGTCCGTCGCCCGCTCCAGATCCGCCAACGCCCGTTCTGCGGAGGCGAGGAAGGACCGCCCGGCCGGGGTGAGCGAGAGGGTACGGCCGTGCCGGGCGAAGAGGGCGACACCGAGGTCCTCCTCCAGCCGGACGATGGCGCGGCTGAGGGTCGGCTGGGGCATGCCCAGCTCCTGTGCGGCGCGGGTGACATGCTCATGCCGGGCCACCGCGGTGAACTGCGCGAGCCGTGGCGCGAGGGCCCAGGCCCAGGAACTCACGCCAAGATCAGTGGCGTCCGCCACTTCCGCGATGTCTTTTCTGTTGCGAGGTTGCAACAGAGGTGCTCGTGAACTGCGATCATGCGTCACAGAATCGATTATGCCGTTTCCATGCATTGGACGCATGAAGCGCCCCGCCCTACCTTCGAAGCATGCCTCCCGCTGATACCGGGGCGTCCGTCACCACCCGTACGGCCGCCTCTCCCCAGTCGTCCACCGACACTTCTTCCCGTGCAGCCGCTGCCGTCGACCCCGAGTCCGGCAAGCTGCACCCGGGCGGCCCCGGCTACCGCCGGATGAGCTTCGCCCTCTTCGCCGCCGGAGTCGCCACCTTCGCGCTCCTGTACTCCACGCAGGCGCTGCTGCCCGCGATCTCCAGCGACCTCAACGTCTCGCCGGACCAGGCGAGTTGGACCGTATCGGCGGCCACGTTCGGCCTGGCGCTCGGGGTGATCCCGCTGAGCGCGGTCTCCGAACGCGTCGGCCGGCGCACGCTCATGACGGCCTCGCTCTCCCTCGCCGCCGTGATCGCGATGCTGGTCCCCTTCGCCCCCTCCCTCGGCGTGCTGATCGCCCTGCGCGCCGTCCAGGGTGTGGCGCTGGCGGGTCTGCCCGCCTCGGCGATGGCGTTCCTGGCGGAAGAGGTACGCGCCAAGGCGCTCGTGGCGGCCATCGGCCTCTTCGTCGCGGGCAACAGCATCGGCGGGATGTCCGGCCGCATCGTGACCGGCTGGGTCGCCCAGGCCTGGGGCTGGCGGGCCGCACTCGGCGCGGTCGGCGTGATGGCAGTGGTGTGCGCGGTGGCCTTCCGGCTGCTGATCCCCAAGGCCCGCCACTTCGCGCCCCGTTCGGTCGGCCCGCGCGCCCTGGCCCGCACGCTCGGCGGCCACCTGGCCAACCCGCTACTGCGCCGCCTGTACGGCATCGGTGCGCTCTTCATGACGGTCTTCGGCGCCGTCTACACCGTCATCGGCTACCGCCTGACCTCCGCGCCGTTCAACCTCCCGCAGGGCGTCGTCGGCTCGATCTTCATCGTCTATCTGGTCGGCACGGTCTCCTCGGCCGCGGCGGGCACACTCGTCGCCCGTCTGGGCCGCCGCGGCGCCCTCTACCTGGCCGTCGGCGCGACCTCCACCGGCCTCCTGCTCTCCCTCGCCGACTCCGTCGCCGCGGTCCTGGCGGGCCTGATCCTGATCACCGCGGGCTTCTTCGCGGGCCACGCGGTCGCCTCCTCCGCGGTCAGCCGCACCGCGAAGACGGCCCGCGCCCAGGCCTCGGCCCTCTACCAGTGCTCGTACTACGTCGGCAGCAGCCTGGGCGGCGCGCTGGGCGCGGCGGCCTTCCACGCGGCGGGCTGGGAGGGCACCGTGGCCCTCGGCCTGGTGGCGATGGTCGGCGCGGCGTCGATCACGCTGTACGCGACCCGCAAGGCGGTCGTCGAGCGCCGGCACCTACGGCTGGCCAAGGCGGCGTAGCCGCACCCGCGAACCGGAGGGGCCGTCCCGCCACCTGTCCTGGTGGGGCGGCCCCTTCGCCGTACGCACCGGCGGCCGTCGGGTCAGTCCGGCCCGAAGCATGCGGTGTCGGTGGTCACGGGCCCCGCTACTGCTGCACAGCCGACTGTGCGCGCAGCTCCGCGAGACGCCGTTGGTACACGGGACCGGCTACATGAGCCGCGCGCGACGGAGTCGGGGATGCCTCTTCGATCAGGCGTTGCGCCGCAGCCTTGAGTGCAGCCGACCAGGCCAGCACATGCTGTTGGGCGCTGCGCCCGCACTCCTGCGGTTCGCCGGGCAGGCACAACGGAAGTTCGGGGCCGACTTTGTTCGCAGCGCCCCGTACGTAGCGGGCGATCTGCTCCCACTGTTCTTCGGTCCGCTGCACGGCTGCGGGGTGGCCTTCGTTCATCCACCTGCCGAAGTCGTCTCCGTGATCGTCCATGGCGCTCCTACGGCTCGTTCAGCGTCTCAGGCTGGGGCGCCGATCGTAACGGCGACTGGCTCGGCGTCTGCTTCCTTCGGGTCGCAGTGCCCCACCGAGGGGACGCACGGCCCGCATGGCGTGCAGCTCGGCAGGAACTGTGGCGGCGTGCACGACTCGGCCGGTTTCAGGTCGTGGGCCGCCGCGATTTCCGCGCGTGCCTGCGTCGTGGTGGTGCTGTTCCAGATTTCCGCGAGTGGGGTCTCGCGGACGTTGCCGAGGGTGATGAAGCGGCCCAGCACGCACGGCCACACGTTGCCGTCGGGGCCGATGGCGCATTGCCCGAGGGCGCAGTGACCGCAGAGGTCGTCAATGGTGGGGACGGCCCCTTTGCCGGCCCGACCGAATGCCCGGCTCTGATCTCCTCCAACGTGACCGACGCCGAGTTCGGTGAGGTCACGTGCTGCCTGGTGGACACGCTGACCCTCGCGGACCGCGACAACACCCCCGCGGAGGGGGACTCTCAAGCTGATCGCTTTCTCGATGTTCTGACGGGTACGCCGGTGGGAGCCTCGCAGGTTGGTGACCCTGTCGTGGTCTTGGGGGTTGTCGGAGTAGTAGGACGTCGCGAGCTTGACCCGGTGCTGCCTGAACGTTTCCCACAGCTCATCCCGGATGTAGGTCATGTTCGAGAAGACCTCGATGGCGAGACCCGCCCCGTGAGCGTGCGCGATCAGGGCGGGCAGGTGTGGGTAGAGCGTCGGCTCACCGCCGATGAACTGCACATCGACCGCACCCATCGCCGCTAACTGAGTGATGACGCCCTTCCAGTCGTCCACGGCCATAGTCCCGTGCGTGCCTTGGGGGGACGAGTCCGCGTAACAGTGGTCGCAGGACTCGTTACAGAATCCCGTCACCTCCAGCCACGCAAATTTCAGGGGGCTTTGGACAGCGCTCATTCAGTTCTCCTTGGCGTGTGAGTGGTGAGTGGTACACGGCTACGGCGGCGCGGGCTTCACGGGGGCACCGCGCCGCCGGAGTCATGAGCCGGGGCGGTCGCCCCAGCGGTCGGTGTGCGATGCCGGACGCGGGCCGGCGGCGAGGTCCGCGGATGCGGCATCCGGCCGCGAGATGCCGACCGACGCAGCGTGGGCTTCCATCAGAGAGGGTCCGACGATCAGCGTCGGCGGGGCCAAGCCGAGCGCGCCGAGGACAAGCACGGCCAGGCCCCGACCGGACGGCGGTTCGGCCACGTTCCGGCCGGTCACGGATGCACCCACTTACCACGACGGGCCAGGATCTCCAGCGAGAGCGGCGAGGCCGGCCACGGTTCTCCGCCACCGTGGCGGGAACGCAGCAGCGGGACCTCGTTGCAGACGTCCGTCACCACAGCTTCGCAGTCGCGGGCCGGGTCGCGGACAAGGTCGCCGACACCGGGGGGCCGGTCGCCGGTCACGGCGCGGCCTCGATCTCGTCGGGGTCCGTGGTCCACTCCGTGCCGCCGCCCTCGGGGGCCAGCCACGCGACCGGCGGCGCTTCCAGCAGGCCACGGGACGGGACGAACTGCACGCCGTTCGGCTCCGGGGCGATGGCCCGCAGGACGCCTACGCGCCCGGTGGCAGTGTCCAGAACGGCGCGGCCGAGCAACGGGTGTTTGCAGTGCCCCAGGCCGAGGGGTACGGGGGTGGTCATCGTGGCCTCACCTCATGAGGATGGGGATGGGGGTGAGGTAGCCGTCCCCCTCAGGGTCGTGGGGACGGCCACCAGGCACCGCCGGGAAGGCGGTGCGTGGCCAGTTCAACGCGGCGCGGCCGGTAACGCGTAGGAAAATTGGGGCTCTTGTCGGTTGCGGGCATCCGGAAATTTCCGGTGGCGGTCGAGTAGAGAAGGGTTCGCTCTCGATGATCACGCAGCTACGGTGGGTGTGTGACCGGAAATTCCCGCCTCCAGATCAAGATGGATGAACTGGGCTATACACAGGAGGAATTGGCAAAGGCCGTTAACGGCAAGCTCATCGAAGCAGGCGAGCGGGACGGCGTAGGCGACCGCACCGTTCGCACCTGGCTGACCGGAAAAACCGCGTGGCCCCACCGAGCCAAGCGGGAGGCCCTACAGGCAGTATTCGGGTGCACCGCCGAAGAACTCGGCTTCACCCCGCCCCCCGAACCTCCCGCCCCGCCCCCGGAGGAACCCCACGTGCATCGTCGCCGCTTCGTCACCGCGGTCGGCGGCACCGCCGCCGCAGCTGTTCCCCTCATCGCCGCATGCCCCACCGTCGGTACCTCCGACGTCCAGCGACTCCGGGCGGGGCTTGCCTGCCTATGGCTCATGGACGATCAGGAAGGCGGCGGGAGCGAACTCGAACGACGCGCTCTCGAACTGTGCAAGTACACCGAGAACCTGCAACAGGCCGGTAGCGCAACCAGCCGGATCCGCTCACGCCTGTACGCCCTCGCGGCGTCCTTCACTGCCGCTGCCATGTGGGCCGCGGTTGACACCAGGAGCCTGGATCGTGCGCAGCGGCACTTAGAGAAGGCGACCCACCTTGCCGTCCTCTCCGGCGACGGGCAGGTCCAGCATCAAGCATGGCGCTCTGCCGCCATGCTCGCCGAGCAGCGCGGACGCCCCTCCGACGCCGTGGCCGCCATGGAGGCAGCCATGGCGACCTCCACGCACCGTCGTGACCCGCTCTACGCATCGCTCACACACGCAAATCTGGCAATGGCCCTTGCCGTGAAGGGCGAGAGACACCGCGCCCGGCGGGCCCTTGACCGCGCCGCGGATGCCTTCGAGCGCGCCGACCCCCAGCGGCCCCGCTCGGCATCCGTCGCGTTCTTCACCCAAGGAGAGCTGGACGGCCTGACCGCGGCCACCCTGCTCAGGCTCGGGAATGCCGAGCAAGCGGAAGCACACACGTACCGCTGCCTGGGCGCGCTCCGGCCCGACCAGCACCGCAATCGTGCCTTCTACACGGCGCAAGTGGCCCTGTGCCAGGTCGATCAGGGCGACCTGGAGATGGCGTGCGCGACAGCGGCGACTGTCGCGCCGCCCCCGGATTCCCCAGGCGGCCGCATCGGCCACATGCTCAGCAGTTTCACCAAGACCATCTCCGAGAAAGCACCGGACGCCGCCGCTACCCGCGCCTGGCGCGATCGCATGCGCAGAGCCTGACGACCAAGGAGACGCTCATGACCTCACCCGACATCCAGCTGCGCACCTTTGGGCGTGACCATGCGGAGGAGATCCGTGGTCTGCTGCTCGACACCCACGACGACGCCTACGCCGACAGCGACGAGGAATTCGACGGCCGCGAACGCTTCGCCTGGTTCGTGGACCACTGGAGCGCACTGGACGGCTACGCCTGCGTCGTGGCCTACGACGGCACCGAACCCGTCGGCTTCGCCTATGGCGCGCCGCTTGCCGCGGGCAAGGAGTGGTGGCGCGGACACCTCGCTCCGGCACCCGGCCACGGAGCCACCTTCGCCCTCTCCGAGCTGCTGGTGCGGCCGAAGTGGCGACGCACCGGAGTCTCCGCGCGGCTGCACCGGGCGCTCATCGACGACCGGCCCGAACGCATGGCCGTACTCCTGGTCGATGTGGAGCATCCCAAGGTGCAGGCGCTGTACGAGTCGTGGGGGTACCGCAAGGTCGGCGAGCAGCGCCCCTTCCCCGACGCGCCGCTGTACGCGGTGATGCTGGTCGACCTCGAGCCGGTGTGATTCCCGCTCGCACCATCGCGGCGGCCTGCTCCCCTGCTGGCGGGGGTGGGTGGCGCCCTGCCGCATAAGGCCCGGGCGCCACCGGCCGCCTCAGCCGATGCGTTCCAGCACCACCGGCGAGGCGTTGAAGTCCGCGTCCGCCGGCCCGACGAGCACCCCGCCGTCCAGCGCCTCCAGCGCATACGAGAACTTCTCCGGCGTATCCGTGTGCAGCGTGAGCAGCGGCTCGCCCTCCCGCACCACATCCCCCGGCTTGGCGTGCATCTCCACGCCGGCGCCCGCCTGGACCGGGTCCTCCTTGCGGGCGCGGCCGGCGCCGAGGCGCCAGGCTGCGAGGCCTACGGCGTAGGCGTCGAGGGTGGTGAGTACGCCGGAGGCGGGGGCCGGCACGACGTGGGTCTCGCGGGCCACGGGGAGGGAGGCGTCGGGGTCGCCGCCCTGGGCGGTGATCATGCGGCGCCAGTGGTCCATGGCGGAGCCGTCGGCCAGGGCCTTGGCGGGGTCGGCGTCCTTCAGGCCCGCCGCGTCGAGCATTTCGCGGGCGAGGGCCAGGGTCAGTTCGACCACGTCGGCGGGGCCGCCGCCGGCCAGGACCTCGACGGATTCGCGGACTTCGAGGGCGTTGCCGGCCGTGCGGCCGAGGGGGGTGGCCATGTCGGTGAGCAGGGCGGTCGTCCGTACGCCGTGGTCGGTGCCCAACTCGACCATGGTGGCGGCCAGTTCGCGGGCGTCGTCGAGATGCTTCATAAAGGCGCCGGAGCCGACCTTGACGTCCAGGACGAGGGAGCCGGTGCCCTCGGCGATCTTCTTGGACATGATGGAGGAGGCGATGAGGGGGATGGATTCGACGGTGCCGGTGACGTCGCGGAGGGCGTAGAGCTTTTTGTCGGCGGGGGCGAGGCCGTCGCCGGCGGCGCAGATGACGGAGCCGGCGGAGCGCAGGACGTTCAGCATCTCGGCGTTGGAGAGATGGGCGCGCCAGCCGGGGATGGCCTCCAGCTTGTCGAGGGTGCCGCCGGTGTGGCCGAGGCCGCGGCCGGAGAGCTGGGGGACGGCCGCGCCGCAGGCGGCGACGAGGGGGGCCAGCGGGAGGGTGATCTTGTCGCCCACGCCGCCGGTGGAGTGCTTGTCGGCGGTGGGGCGGTTCAGGGAGGAGAAGTCCATGCGCTCGCCGGAGGCGATCATGGCGGCGGTCCAGCGGGCGATCTCCGTACGGGTCATGCCGTTGAGGAAGATGGCCATGGCCAGGGACGACATCTGTTCGTGGGCGACCTCGCCGCGGGTGTAGGCGTCGATGACCCAGTCGATCTGATCGGGGGTCAGCTCACCGCGGTCGCGCTTGGTGCGGATGACGGAGATGACGTCCATGGACGGTTCCTTTCGAACGGGTGGCTCTCGTTCTACACGCATAGACACGAGGTGTGGCCAGATCGGACGGGATCCGGCCACACCTCGTGCGTCAGGGGGCCAGGTGGCCGGGCCCGAAGGGATCGGGCAGAAGGTCGGACAGCGGCCGGATGCCGGCGGCCGTATCGACCAGGAGGTCCGGGCCGCCGTGCTCATACAGGAGCTGGCGGCAGCGGCCGCACGGGACGAGGAGCGCACCCTCGCCGTCGACGCAGGTGAAGGCGGTCAAGCGGCCCCCGCCGCCCGCAAACAGGGCGGAGACCAGCCCGCATTCGGCGCAGAGCGCGAGGCCGTACGAGGCGTTCTCGACGTTGCAGCCGGTGACCGTACGGCCGTCGTCCACCAGGGCGGCGGCGCCTACGGGATAGCCGGAATAAGGGGCGTAGGCCCGGGACATGGCGTCCCGGGCCTGCCCCCGCAGCGACTCCCAGTCGGGAGCTTGGCTCACTTGCCCTGGCCCCTTCGGTAGATCTTGCCGATGGCCTTCGGGGGCCGCAGTCGCTGGGCGGCCAGCGCGAGCACCAGCAGCGTGGTGATGTACGGGGCGACGCTGACGATCTCCAGCGCGACGGTGTCGCTGGTGGCGTACCAGACGGCGAGCAGCACGGCGCAGACCAGGCTGATCACGGCCTGGGTGCGGAAGCCGGTGCGCAGCTTCCAGGCGGCGAGGCCGACCAGCAGTACGGCGAGCAGGAGCAGCAGCGCGTGGACGGTGGGGCCGCCGCCGCGCTGCTGGAGCGCGTCCATGAAGCCGAACAGGCCGGCGCCCATGGCGACGCCGCCCGGCCGCCAGTTGCCGAAGATCATGGTGGCGAGGCCGATGTAGCCGCGGCCGCCGGTCTGGCCGTCCTGGTAGATGTGCACGTAGATCGCGAGGAACGCGCCGCCGAGTCCGGCCAGCGCACCAGAGGCGACCACCGCCGCGTACTTGTAGCGGTAGACGTTGACGCCGAGCGATTCGGCCGCGATCGGGCCCTCGCCGCAGGAGCGCAGCCGCAGCCCGAAGGAGGTGCGCCACAGGACGAAGAAGGTGAGCACGAAGACGCCGGCCGTCAGCAGCGTCAGCCAGGAGACGTTGGTGACCAGGGAGCCGCAGATGCCGGCCGCGTCGGAGATCAGGAACCAGTGGTGCTGCTCGATGGAGTAGAGCCAGTCGGACAGGCCGGGAACGGTGAACGTCGGCATGTCGGACATCGGTGGCGACTGCTTGTCGTTGCCGCCGGCGGCCGCGGCCGCGCTGCCGTCCGCGCCGAACCACAGCTTGGCGAGGAACTGGGTCAGGCCGAGCGCCATGATGTTGATGGCGACGCCGGAGACGATGTGGTCGACGCCGAAGGTGACCGTGGCGAGGGCGTGCAGCAGTCCGCCGAGCGCGCCGCCGAGGACGCCGGCCAGGGCCGCGGCCCAGGGCCCGTGCTGCCAGCCGACCGCGCCGGCGGAGAAGGCACCGAGCATCATCATGCCTTCGAGGCCGATGTTGATGACGCCGGAGCGCTCGGCCCACAGGCCGCCGAGACCGGCCAGGCCGATCGGCACGGCGGCGTTGAGCGCCTCGGTGTACTGGCCGGAGCCGGTCAGGTTGTCGGCGCCCGTGACGACCCGCAGCAGGGACAGCAGGATGAGGGCGCCCGAAAGGAGCAGCAGGACCTTGGGGTAGGTCAGCTTCATCCGGGAGCGCTTGGGCTTGTGCTGGTGGCCGGTGCTCTCTGCGACCGGGGCCGTGAGGTTCGTGCTCACGAGGACACCTCCGCCTTGTCGGTCTTACGGGCCTGTGCGGCGAGCTGCTCGCCGACCTGCCGCTGCTGGAGTCTGAGGCCGTAGCGGCGCACGACTTCGTAAGCGATGACGACGCAGAGCACGATGACGCCCTGCATCACTCCGACGATCTCCTGCTCGTAGTCCTCGAATTCGAGCTGGGTGCCGGTGCGTTCGAGGAAGCCCCACAGCAGCGCGCCGACTGCCATGCCGACCGGGTGGTTGCGTCCGAGGAGCGCGATGGCGATGCCGGTGAAGCCGATGCCGACGGGGAAGTCGGTGCCGTAGTTGTACGAGACACCGAGCAGCGTCGGCATGCCGATCAGGCCCGCCGCGGCGCCCGACAGCAGCATGGAGGTGACGATCATGCGCTTGACGTGGACGCCGCTGGCCTCGGCCGCCGGCTCGGACTGGCCGACGGTCCGCAGGTCGAAGCCGAAGCGAGTGCGGTTGAGGAGGAACCAGTACGCGAAGCCGACGATGACGGCGATGACGAGAAAGCCGTCGAGGGGCTTGGGCTGAGTGGGGATGGTGAAGAAGTGGCTGGAAGCCGGCAGGTTGGGCGTGTGGAAGAGGTTGCCCTCCCTCGTCGCCAGCCGGCCTTCCTGGAGGAAGTAGCCGATGACCGCGGCGGCAATGGCGTTCAGCATGATCGTGGTGATCACTTCACTGACGCCGCGGGTGGTCTTCAGCAGACCCGCGATACCCGCCCAGACCGAGCCGACCAGCATCGCGACGAGGATGATCAGCGGGATCTGCAGATAGCCGGGGAGCGTCAGCGCGCCGCCGACCACCGCGGCGAAGAACGCCGCGATGCGGTACTGGCCGTCGACGCCGATGTTGAAGAGGTTCATCCGGAAGCCGATGGCGACGGCCAGCGCGGACAGGTAGTACGGGACCGCCTTGTTGATGATCCAGACCTGGCTGTCGCTCTTGGAGCCGAAGTCGGCCATCACGGTGTAGGCGTGGAGCGGGTCCTTGCCGGTGGCCAGGATGATCACTGAGGTGATCAGCAGGGCCGCCACGATGGCGAGGACAGGGGCGGCGATCCCGAGGATCAGCTTGTTCTTGTCGAACCTGGCGAACTTCTTCACTCGGACTCACCCTCCTCGGTGGAAGGGTGCTCCAGGTGGCCGGTAGCGGCGCCGGTCATGGCTGAGCCCAACTCCTCCGGGGTGATGGTGGCGGGGTCCGCGTCCGCGACCAGGCGGCCGCGGTACATGACCCGCAGGGTGTCGGACAGCCCGATCAGCTCGTCCAGGTCGGCCGAGATCAGCAGCACGGCCAGCCCTTCACGGCGCGCCTCGCGGATCTGGTCCCAGATCTGCGCCTGGGCACCGACGTCCACACCCCGGGTGGGGTGCGCGGCGATCAGCAGCTTGGGGTGGTGGCTCATCTCGCGGCCGACGATCAGCTTCTGCTGGTTGCCGCCGGAGAGCGAGGCCGCGGTGACCTCGATGCCGGGGGTACGGACGTCGTACTCGGCGACGATCCGCACGGTGTCGGCGCGGGCGGCCTTCAGGTCCAGCAGCCGGCCCTTGGCGTTGGGCTTTTCGGTGACATGGCCCAGGATGCGGTTCTCCCACAGCGGGGCCTCCAGCAGCAGACCGTGCCGGTGGCGGTCCTCGGGGATGTAGCCGATGCCGTCCTCGCGCCGGGTGCGGGTCGTGGCATGGCTGATGTCGATGCCGTCCAGCCCGATGGTGCCGCTGTCGGGGTCGCGCATGCCCATGATGGCCTCGACCAGTTCGGCCTGGCCGTTGCCCTCCACACCCGCGATGCCCAGTACTTCGCCCTTGCGGATGGTCAGCGACACATCGTCCAGGACGGTCCGCGCCACGCCCTCGGCATCGGTGGAGGTCAGCCGCAGCCCCTCGACCTTCAGCATCTCCACGTCCGTGACGGTGGACTCGCGGGTCTGCGGCGAGGGCAGCTCGCTGCCGACCATCAGCTCGGCGAGCTGCTTGGGCGTGGTCTCGCCGGGGACGACGGAGCCGACGGTGGTGCCGCGCCGGATGACGGTGATGTCGTCGGCGACCGAGAGCACCTCACCCAGCTTGTGGGAGATGAAGATGACGGTCAGGCCCTCGGCCTTGAGCTCGCGCAGATTGTCGAAGAGCGCATCGACCTCCTGCGGGACGAGGACGGCGGTCGGCTCGTCGAGGATGAGGGTGCGGGCGCCGCGGTAGAGAACCTTGAGGATCTCCACACGCTGGCGGTCGGCGACGCCGAGGTCCTCGACGAGCACGTCGGGGCGGACGCCGAGGCCGTAGCGGTCGGAGATCTTGAGGATCTCGGCGCGGGCCTTGCCGCTGATGCCGTGCAGTTTCTCGCCGCCGAGAACGACGTTCTCCAGGACGGTGAGGTTGTCGGCGAGCATGAAGTGCTGGTGCACCATGCCGATGCCGCGGGCGATGGCGTCGGCCGGGCTGTGGAAGCTGACCTGGTCGCCGTCGATGCCGATGGTGCCCTCGTCCGGCTTCTGCATGCCGTAGAGGATCTTCATCAGCGTGGACTTGCCCGCGCCGTTCTCACCGACGAGCGCATGCACGGTGCCGCGGTGGATGGTGATGTCGATGTCGTGGTTGGCGACGACGCCCGGGAACCGCTTGGTGATCCCGCGGAGTTCCACCGCAGGTGTTGCGGCGGGGGCGCTGTCTGCCTGGGGGCTGCTGGACGCTTTGATGGCGCACTCTCCTCAGAGGGACAGGGAGTGGTACGAAGGAGCGGGGTGGTGACGATATCGCGCCAACTCCCGCGCTACGCGCGTAGTGTCGGCGCCGAAAAAAGCCGATAAGGATGCCGGGTCGATCCGGCGAACGGGCCCGGTACGGCGGCTCGGTGGCCGCCGCGCCGGGCCCGTGTGAGCCCTGCTACTTGGCGGGGGTCTCGCTGACCTTCACCTGGCCCGACGCGATCTTCTTCTTCGCCGCGTCGATCTTGGCCTGGATGTCGTCGATGAAACCGCCCGAGGTGGACAGGCGCACGCCGTCGTCCTTGAGCGTGTAGCTCTTGTTGCCGGTCAGCGGCTTCTTGTCCTTGACGCTCTTGACGAGGTCGTAGACCGCCACATCGACGTTCTTCATCACCGAGGTGAGGATCGAGCTCTTGTACTTGGCCAGACCCGGCTGCAGGTACTGGTCGGAGTCGACGCCGATCGCCCAGGTGCCCTTCTTGCCGGCGACCGTCTCGATCGAGCCGTTGCCGGACTGGCCGGCCGCGGTGTAGATGACGTCGATGCCGGCGTCGAGCATGCCCTTGGCCTTGCCCTTGGCGGCGGCCGGGTCGTTGAAGCCCTTGTCGTCGTTGGCGTAGAGGTACTCGGAGGTGATCTTCGCCTTGGGGTCGGTGTCCTTGACGCCCTGCTCGAAGCCCGCCTGGAACTTCTGGATCAGCGCGTTGTTCACGCCACCGATGAAGCCGACCTTGTGGGTCTTGCTCTTCAGTGCGGCGGCGACACCGGCGAGGTAGGAGGCCTCGTTCTCGGCGAAGACCATGCCGTAGACGTTCTTGGCCTCGGACGGCGAGTCGACCACACCGAAGGTGGTGTCCGGGTAGTCCTTGGCGACCTTGTTGACGGACTTGCCGTAGTTGAAGCCGACGCCGACGACGGGGTTGAAGCCCGCCTCGGCCAGCGACGACAGCCGCTGCTCGCGGTCCGCCTCGGTCTCGCCGTTCTTGGCGGTCATCATCTTGGACTTGACGCCGAGGTCCTTCCCGGCCTTGTCCACGCCACGGGCCGCGGCTTCGTTGAAGGAGTGGTCGTCCCGGCCGCCGACGTCAAAGGCGAGTCCGACGCCCTTGTTCTTGCCTCCGGACTCGGTGGACGACGCACCACAGGCGGTCAGTGAACAGGTGAGGGCCGCGGTGGCGATGCCCGCGGAAACGATCTTGGATACCCGGCGCACGAGGGGTCCCTTCGACTCGTAGCGCCTCCTTTGGCGCTGATTCCGCGGCATCGTAACGCGCGTAGATGCCAGATAAAGGGGTGCTTCGCAGCCGTTATCGGATCGTCTCAAACGGAAGCTGATCGTCAGGGCTCCCAAGGGTTACGAAAGGTTACGGGCGGGCATCGCCGGGCGGGCATCGCCGCGGCGGGCCATGGCCCGGGGACGCGCCCGACGCCGTCCAGCGCGCCGGACTCGATGACGGCGCTGGCGCCGCCCGGGAGGATGTCCTCCGCGTGGCTCCTCCCGGCCTCGGCCCGCCGTCGCGCAGCGCAACGACGTCCGATCCGAGGGTGACGCGCCCGCCCGTTCTCCTGGTACGAGCCCGTTCCCCCGTTCACGAGAAGGACGGATCCACCGACAGCAGGGCCGCGGCCGTGAAGAGCTCAACCCCCACCCGGATCGCCTCCTCGTCCACGTCGAAGTCGCCGCGGTGCAGGTCGTACTGGTGCCAGGTGTCGGGGGCGCGGACGCCGAGGCGGGCCATGGCGCCGGGGACGTGTTCGAGGTACCAGGAGAAGTCCTCGCCGCCGAGGGACTGCTCGGTGTCCTCGACGCTGTGGAGGCCGCGGCGGGCGGTCATCGCGTCCTGCAGGAGCTGGGCGCTCGCCGCCTCGTTCACCACGGGCGGGACGCCGCGGACGTAGTTGATCTGGGACTTGGCGCCGTGCAGGGTGGCGGTCTCGTCGATGGCGGCGTGGACCAGGTCGGGGGCCTGGTGCCAGGCGTCGAGGTCGAGGCAGCGGACCGTGCCGGCGAGTTCGGCGTGCTGGGGGATGACATTGCAGGCGTGGCCGGATGCGAGGCGGCCCCAGGTGATGGCGAGGCCTGCGCGGGCGTCCACGCGGCGGGCGATCAGGGCCGGTACGTCGACGGCGACCCGGGCGGCGGCGGTGACCATGTCGGTGGTCAGGTGGGGGCGGGCGGTGTGGCCGCCGGGGCCGTCGAGCTCGACCTCCAGGCGGTCGCAGGCGGAGGTGATCGCTCCCGTACGGAGTCCGATCCGGCCGGCGTCGACGCGCGGGTCGCAGTGCACGGCGAGGATGCGGCCGACGTTCTCCAGGACGCCGTCCTCGATGGCGTCGGTGGCGCCGCCCGGGAGGATTTCTTCCGCGGGCTGGAAGAGGAGCCGTACGGGGCGGGGCAGCCGTCCCTCGCGGGCCAGCTCGGCCAGGACCAGGCCGGCGCCGAGGACGACGGTGGTGTGGACGTCGTGGCCGCAGGCGTGGGCGCGGCCGGGGACCACGGACGCGTAGGGGGCGGTCTTGGTGTCCGGGATGGGGAGGGCGTCGATGTCGGCGCGGAGGGCAAGGAGGGGGACCTCGCCGCCGGCCTCCGTACCGATGTCGCAGATCATGCCGGTGCCGGTGGCCAGGACGCGGGGGCGCAGGCCCGCCCGCTCCAGGCGGTCCTTGATCGCCGCGGTGGTGCGCAGCTCCTGGTTGCCGAGTTCGGGGTGCCGGTGCATGTCACGGCGGAAGGCGATGAGTTCGGCGAGGAGCGCCTCGGGGACCGTACCGGGGAGCAGGATGGGGGCGGCGGCATCGGGGGACATCAGTTGGTTCACCCGTTGAAGGTTACGGGCCCCCATGGGGCAACTGTCCCTCGATCAACAAAAGTTCAGCCCGTTAGGGGAAGAAAATCAGCCCGGTTGGTGCATGGACGGATTGCGGGAGGGGTATGCAATTTTGTTTCGCCCGATGGCCGGACCTGGACCCGTCCTGGTCCCGTCCCTGCCCCGTCCTGACCCCGTCCGGGTCCTCATCCCGTGGCCAGTTTCCGGGCGAACTGGAGGCGCTGCACATCGCGGGCCGTCCCGGTCACCCCGTCGAGGAACCCCTGGGCGCGCGGTGAGGCGCCGGCCGTCAGCCAGGACGGGTCGATGTCGCAGACGGCGACGCGGACCTCAGTTCCCTGGAGCGCGAGCGGCAGGGTGTGGACCACCGTGGACGGGAAGCTGAGGATCAGCCGGCCGATGGGGCCACGGCGGGCGATCAGTTCGAGCGGAAGGTCGGGGCGTACGACCTCCAGGCCGGTTTCGCCCGTGAGGCGGCGGAGCTTGTCGGTGCTTTCGCGGCGGTGGGCGAAGTAGCGGGTGGCGCCGTGGGTGCGGGCGAGAACCCGTACGGCCTCCAGGTAGCGGTCGGCGTCGACCACTCCGGTTTCGACCAGTGAGGTGCCGACGATGTCGGTGCCACGGGTGAGGCGGGGCGGGCCGAAGCGGGCGCGGGTCCAGGCGAAGTCGTTGGCGGTGACATGGACGCCGGGGGGCACCTCTACGGGCATGGAGCTGAAGAGGCCGATGGTGCGGCGGCGTCGGCCGCCGTCGGGTGCCGGGGTGAGGCGGCGGCGCGCGGTGGCCGAGAAGGGCGCGAAGATCAGGTCGCGGGCGCCGCGTCCGGTGCCGTGGCGGTGCCAGCGCACCAGCCGTTCCCCGCGGGCCAGTTGGCCGATGAACTCCATGGTGGCGGTGCCGTCGTCGACCACGACGAGGTCGCGCGCCTTGGTGAGGGTGAGGAGGAGTTGCACGTACCGGGAGAAGGGGTCGCCCAGGACGACGCGGCGGGCGCGGCGCAGCAGCGGGGTGAGGCCGCCGATGGTGCGCATCGGGGCGGTCGGGCCGCCGCGGGCCTCTTCCCAGCGGACCGAGTGGCCCTCGTCGCGGGCGAGTTCGGCCATCCGGCGCAGCTGGCCGCGGCTCATCGGGTCGTGCGGGGAGAGCACGACGACGGTGAGGGCGGTGGCCTGCGCGGTGTGCGCCCATTCCAGGACGTTGAGCAGCTGCACCGGGCTTTCGACGAAGGCGAGGGTGCCGGTGTCCGTGGGGGTCGTCCTCATGTTGTCACCGGGGGGTTCGGTCCGCTTGCACTGCCGGGGCACCCCCAGGAGACGACGGGCGGGAGTACCCGTCGTCTCCTGGGGCGGGACCTCGGCGCCGGGCGTGGCGGGCGCGGCGCGGGTCCCTTCGGGTGAGCTCACGAGGGGAACTCCTGTCTGCCAGGCGGTCAGA
Source organism: Streptomyces sp. NPDC048483 (assembly GCF_040651455.1). Lineage (NCBI taxonomy): Bacteria > Bacillati > Actinomycetota > Actinomycetes > Kitasatosporales > Streptomycetaceae > Streptomyces > Streptomyces sp. NPDC048483. The sequence goes on along the minus strand of NZ_JBEZJZ010000011.1, from coordinate 68,080 downwards.
CGGTGGCCGGCTCGCGGTCGGCGGCCTCGGTCTCGGCGACCACGCCGGCGACGCGGCGCAGCTTCTTCATCGGGCCGAGCTCGGACTCGTAGACCTTCTTGACGCCGTCGCCGAGGGACTCCTCGATGGTGCGAATGTCGCGGACCAGGCGGGTCAGGCCGCCGGGCTCGACGGAGGCGGCCTGGTCGGAGCCCCACATGGCGCGGTCGAGGGTGATGTGGCGCTCGATGAAGGTGGCGCCGAGGGCGACCGCGGCGAGGGTGGTCTGCAGGCCGGTCTCGTGGCCGCTGTAGCCGATCGGGACGTTGGGGTACTCGTCCTGCAGGGTGTTGATCATGCGCAGGTTGAGCTCCTCGGCCTTGGCCGGGTAGGTGCTGGTGGCGTGGCAGAGCAGGATGTTGTCGCTGCCCAGGACCTCGACCGCGTGGCGGATCTGCTTCGGGGTCGACATGCCGGTGGAGAGGATGACGGTACGGCCGGTGGCGCGCATGGCGCGCAGCAGCTCGTCGTCGGTGAGCGAGGCGGAGGCGACCTTGTAGCAGGGCACGTCGAACTTCTCGAGGAAGGCGACGGACTCGACGTCCCACGGGGAGGCGAACCAGGCGATGCCGCGCTTCTTGCAGTACTCGTCGATGGCGCGGTAGCCGTCCTCGTCGAACTCCACACGGTGGCGGTAGTCGATGTAGGTCATCCGGCCCCAGGGGGTGTCGCGCTCGATGTCCCACTGGTCGCGCGGGGTGCAGATCTCCGGGGTCCGCTTCTGGAACTTGACGGCGTCACAGCCGGCGTCGGCGGCGGCGTCGATCAGCGCGAACGCGTTCTCCAGGTCGCCGTTGTGGTTGATGCCGATCTCGCCGGTGACGTAGACGGGGCGGCCGGGGCCGGCCTCGCGGTTGCCGAGGTTGCGGATGCGGGAGTTGCTGCTCATGGGGAGGGTTCCTTTGTGTGGGTAAAGGGGTGGAACGGGGTGGGGATCAGGTGCTGTAACGGGGTTACAGGGAGGGGCCCAGGAGCCAGCCGGCGATCTCGCGGATCGCGCCGCTGCCTCCGGGGGTCGCGGTGACCGCGCGGGCCGCGCCGCGCACCACGTCGTGTGCCCCGGCGACGGCCACCGGCCAGCCGACGAGGTCGAAGCACGGAAGGTCGTTGACGTCGTTGCCGACGTAGAGGACCCGCTCGGGGTCTATGCCCGCCTCCTCGCACCACTGCTTGAGGGCGAGGTCCTTGCGGTCGATGCCGTGCAGCACGGGCACCTGGAGCTTGCGGGCCCGCGCGGCGACGACCGGGTTCTGCTCGGTGGACAGGATCAGCAGCTTCAGCTCGGCCTTGCGCAGCGCGGCGATGCCGAGGCCGTCACCGCGGTGTACGGCGACGATCTCGCGTCCGTCGGCGTCGATCAGCACCCGGTCGTCGGTCTGGGTGCCGTCGAAGTCGAGGACGACCGCGTCGATGTCGTCGCTGGTCGGCAGCGCGCCGGGGCGCGGGGAGTCGAGCAGTGGCGCGAGCGCGCGGGCGCGGGCGAGGTCGTGCGGGTCGTCGATCTCCAGGACCCGGGCGGGGTCGGTGCGGACGAGTTCCGTGCGGCCGAAGAAGCGGTGGCCGCTGGTGCGGAAGCCGGCCGCGTCCATGGCGTAGGCGGCGCCGGTCTCCAGCAGGTCCTGGGGGCGGTCCTGGCGGCGCGGCCGGAAGGACTTGTCGTGGTTGATGCCGTGACCGCCGTCGGCGGCCGAGGCGGTGCCCGTGACCGTCGCCTCCGCATCGCGCCAGACGAAGCCGTGGAAGGGGGCGACCGTCAGTGCGCTGTCGGCGCCGCCCTCGACGACCGCCGCGGCGACGCCGTCGATGTCCTCCCGGGCGATGAACGGGCTGGTGCACTGGACCAGGAGCACCGCATCGATACGAGAGCCGTGCTCCGCCTCGTACGCGTCCATGGCGTGCAGCACCGCGGCCTCGCTGGTGGCGGTGTCGCCCGCGATATCGCCGGGGCGGCGTACGACGACCGCTCCGGCGCTGCGCGCGGCGGCCGCGATCCCGGCGTCATCGGTGGAGACCACGACATCGGTCACCAGCCGGGCGGCCCGGCATTCGCCGATCGCGCGGGCCACCAGGGGGACGCCCCCGACGGCGGCGAGGTTCTTGGCGGGTACGCCCTTGGATCCGCCACGGGCAGGGATGACGACCACAACTGTGGGTGGCATTGCGGACTCCTTGGTGGGGGTGGGCGACGGGTGGGCGGTCACAGCTGCCCCCAGCGGCGGATGGCGGGGGCGACGCGCTGGACGCCGTGGCGGTAGGCACCGCGGGCGGCCTCGCGGACGGTGTCGCGGGCGACCCGGCGCAGTCCGCCGGTCTCCTCGGGGGCGTCCGCGTATCCGGCGATCGGCTCGCCGTGCGGGTCCAGGCCGTGCCGGGCGAGGATGCCGGGGAGGTAGCCGGGGGCGGTGCGGGGTGTGTAGTAGGGGCTGACGGGCGGCAGCCGGTCGGCCTCGCGCAGCTCGGTGACCCGGGCGCGGGCGGCGTCGAAGGCCTTCTCGTAGGGGCCGTCGGCCGCTACTCCCTGCCGTGCCAGCCACTCCGCGTCGGGCTCCGGGCGGTGGCCTTCGTCCAGCTCGTCCCAGGAGGCGAGGCAGCCGGAGCCGAGGAAGGAGTGGTTGCCGAGGGCCTCGCGGATGCCGAGGTCGGTGAGGACGGCGGTGGGGATGCCGCGGTGCAGCGACTCCAGGGCGGCGGTCGAGCTGACGGTGACCATCAGGTCGGTGCGGTCCAGGACCTCGCCCATGTTCCCGTACACCAGACGGCAGTTGGCGGGCAGTCCGCCGGGCGCCTTGGCGGCGAGCTTCTGGTACGGGAGTTCCTCGATGTGCGTGGTGTGCTCGCCCGGCTTGCTGCGGAGCTTGATCAGCACCTCGCGGTCCGGGTGCCTGCGGGCGTGCTCAACTGCCCGGCGCAGCAGGTACGTCCGGTCGGCGCGGCTCTCCGGCACGGAGGGCTGGGCGGCGAACACCACGGTGTAGGGCTCACGCCCTTGCTGCGCGGACGGGTCGCCCTTGCCGGCCGCGCGGTCGTCCGCGTAGGGCTCGCCGCCGAGGAAGGGCAGGGCGCATTCGACCACGCTGCCGTCGTCGGCGCCGACGCCCCGGTAGACCTCGCGGAACCGGTCCGCGTCGTGCCGGGAGTTGGCGAGGACGACATCCGCGCCGTGCCGCAGCAGCAGCCCGTCGGCGAGCTTCTCGTAGACCACGCCGACGTAGCCGGTGATGACGACGGGGCGCCGCTCGGCCGCCCGCCAGGCGCAGCCGAGGCCGTGCAGCATTGCCTGCACCGCGCCGCCGACACATGCGAGCACCACGACGTCGTAACCACTACGGTCGATCGTGCGTACGAAGTCAATCGCCCTGATTTCGCGCAGCGAGTCCGCACGGGCGCCGACCTCGTCGAGCTGGCGGACCGTGGGAGTGGCGCGGCCGCGGAGCAGATAGCCGTCGAGCCGGATGTCCGGTTGGATTCGGTACGCTGTCAAAGCGCCCCATTTCCACCGGGTATCCGAGTCGGCGAGCACGGCGACTCGCGGCGTAGAAGTGGTACGTGATGGCACGTCGATGACGCTAGGAAGGCATTCCGTTTGGCGGGCCAACTGGGCCGCAACAAAGGGTTAACAGCGGGTCGACGAATGGCGAACCGGCTCGATTGTCGGCCTGGTTAACCATCCCGCCATTCTTCGTTCACCTTGAGGTCCGCACCGCTTAAAGACGAATGCCGGCTCCGCACCTAACGTCACCCGGGTGGTTAAGCTCTCCGTCATCGTGCCGTTCTACAACGTGCAGACATACGCGCCCGACACCCTGAAAAGCCTGGCGGCCAATGCCCGCGAGGACTTCGAATTCCTGCTCGTCGACGACTGTTCACGCGACGAGACCCCGGAGATCCTTGCGCGGGCCGAGCGCGAGCTCCCGGGCGCCAGACTGCTGCGGCACGAACAGAACGGCGGTCTGGCCACCGCCCGTAACACCGGCCTGGACGAGGCCCGCGGCGAGTACGTCACCTTCCTGGACGGCGACGACTGGCTGGCACCCGGCTACTTCGGCGAACTCCTTTCCGCCATAGAAGAGTTGGGGTGCGACTTCGTCCGCACGGACCACGTCCAGTGCACCAACCGCGCCCGCACCGTCCACCGCGTCCCGCACGGCCGGCGCGGCGTGGTGATGGACCCGCGCGAGCTGATCCTGCCCGCCGACCGCTCCACCTCCGTCGACTACGCCTACGCCTGGGCCGGCATCTATCACCGCAGGCTGCTGGACGACGGGGTGCTGCATTTCCGGCACGGACTGCGCACCGCGGAGGACCGACCGTGGATCTGGCGGCTGCACCGCGAGGCGAAATCCATGGCGGTGGTCGGCCTGCTCGGCGTCTTCTACCGGCGCGGGGTGGCGTCCTCGCTGACCCAGATCGGCGACGTCCGGCAATTGGATTTCATTCGCGCCTTCGACCAGGTGATCGAAGAAACCGCGCAAGATCGCGATGCGGATGTACTGCTCCCCAAAGCGGTGCGCACCTATTGCGCGATCATTTCCCACCACCTCGGCTCGATCGAACGATTCGAGCCGCAGGTCGCCCGTAAATTGCGTTCGATGAGTGCCGCGGCCATGAAGCGCATGCCGCAGGACGTACTGAAGGAAGCCCTGGATTCGATGGATGTGCAGCGTGCGTCCCGGCTGCGGCGGCTGCGCCGTCGCCCTGTTCCGGCGGAGGTCGCCGCCTGATGCCGAACCGGCCCCGTACCCAGATCTTCATGGCGTCCACGCTCTACGGCGCGGCGACCCTCGCGGCCGCCCTGGACGCCGACCGCTTCGGGCCGGCCGACCGCCGGCTGCTGCTGGTCAGCAACAACGCCACCACCCCGGAGACCACCGCGGCCCTGGACACCATGCCCGGCTTCGACCGGCTGCGCGGCCGCTTCGACCGCGTGCTGTCCTGGAACGAGACGATCAGCCCGTTCCACCCCGGCGGCTGGTCCCCGCGCGCGGACGACGCCCCGCTGTGGGAGCGGTATCTGCGGCTGCTGTGGGGCCTGGGCGACTCGGAGATCGAGCTGGTCGTCGAGTCCATCCAGGTCAACCCGGCGCTCGCGCTGGCCCAGGTGTTCCCGGGCGCGCCCATCGACGTCTACGCCGACGGCCTGATGAGCTACGGCCCCACCCGCAACAAGCTCGACCCGCTGATCGGCACCCGGATCGGCCGGCTGCTGCACCTGGACCTGGTGCCCGGCCTGACGCCGCTCCTCCTCACCGAGTTCGGGGTCGCGGCGGAGACCGTACCGACCGACGCCTTCACCAAGGTGCTGACCGAACTCGGCGACAACAGCGGCGAGTTGGACGTGCCGGAGGGCGGTGTCCTCCTCCTGGGCCAGTACCTCTCCGCGCTCGGCATCCTCACCCCCGAGGAAGAAGAGGACCTCCATCTGCGGATGGTGCGCGGCGCCGTCGAGCGCGGCCACCGGGAGATCGTCTTCAAACCGCATCCGTCCGCCCCGGCCCGCTGGTCGCGGCTGCTGGAGCGGGAGGCCGAGACGCTGGACATCGAGCTGACCGTGCTGGACAGCCCGGTTCTCGCCGAGGTCCTCTACCAGCGGATGCGGCCCGCCCTGGTAGTGGGCTGCTTCTCCACCGCCCTGCTGACGGCATCGACCTTCTACGACCTGCCGACCGCGCGTACGGGCACCGGCCTGCTGCTGGAGCGGCTCTCCCCGTACCAGAACAGCAACCGCATCCCGGTCACGATCGTGGACGCGCTGGTGCCCGACCTCAAGGACGCCGCCTCGCGGAAGCTCTCCGGGGACATCGGCGACCTGGTCACCGCCGTCGGCTACGCCATGCAGCACCAGATCTACCCGACGCTGCGCCCGGCCGCCGAGCGCTATCTCGCGGCCCACCTCGACCAGCGCACCTGGCCCTATTTCAAGCGCCGCCGGCTGACCGCGCTGGCGCTGCCCGGCGCGATCCCGTCCCAGCTGGCGTTCATCCCGCGCAATGCCACCGTACGCAAGGTCGCCCGCCGGGCGCGGGCCGTACAGCGGCGGCTGAAGAAGCGGACCGCGTTCGGATGACCACGACCCCGCAACTGACGCCCGGCGCCCCACCCTTGGCGCCGGCACCCGTCATCCCCTCCATACGGCGGCGCGGCCGGGAGATGGGCTCCTCCCGGCTGCGCGCACTGGACGGGCTGCGGCTGCTGGCCGCGCTGATGGTCGCGGCGTACCACTACGGTGGCCGCGGCGGCGAGATATCCGGGTCCTGGGGCGGTTCGGCCGCCCACCAGTTCCCCACCCTGGCGCCCTACTTCGCCTACGGCTGCCTGGGCGTCCAGATCTTCTTCGTCATCAGCGGCTTCGTCATCTGCCTCAGCGGCTGGGGCCGCACCCTACGGGCCTTCATCGCCAGCCGCATCTCCCGCCTCTACCCGGCGTACTGGGCCGCGATCCTCCTCGTCACCGCCGTCTTCGCCCTCCCCTGGGTCGCCTACAAGGCGCTCGCCCCCAGCGAGGTGCTGACGAACCTGACGATGCTTCAGCAGCCGCTCGGGGTGGACCGGGTACTCGGTGTCTGCTGGACCCTCTGGGCCGAGATGCGCTTCTACGCCCTCTTCGCGCTCTGCGTCGTCCTCCCGGGCGCCACCCGCGGCCGGGTCGTCCTCTTCTGCGCGGGCTGGACCCTGGCGGCGGCGATGGCCCAGGCCGCGAACCAGCCGCTGCTCAACACCGTCCTGATGCCGGAGTACGCCCCCTTCTTCATCGGCGGCGTGGGCCTGTACCTGCTGCACCGCTACGGCGCCCGCGACCCCATCGCCTGGGCGATAGTCCTGGTCAGCTGGCTGATCGGCCAGCACTACGCGGTCGCCGGCCTCTGGCACGCCCCCTCCGCCACCGCCTTCTCCTACCGCTCCACGGCCGTCATCATCGCCGTCGTCACCCTCGGCTTCGCCCTGGTCGCCGCTGTCGCGCTGGGCAAGCTGCACTGGGCGAACTGGCGCTGGCTGACGGTGGCGGGCGCGCTGACGTACCCCTTCTACCTGGTGCACGAGCACCTGGGCTGGGTCGTCGTCCGCGCCCTGCACCGCGACCTCGGCCTGCCGTCGTACGCGACGCTGCCGCTGACGGTGGCGCTGATGCTGGGGCTGGCGTGGCTGCTGCACCGGTGCGTGGAGCGGCCGCTCACGCCCGTGCTGAAGCGGGCGATCGATCCCCGGCGGCGGTGATCCGGGGCGGTGATCCGGGGGCCGTCGCCGCTCAGCCCCCCGCGCCCCGGCCGGACGTGGCCTCGATCCCGGCGACGATGAGGCGCAGCCCGTGCGCGAAGGATGCCTCGATGTCGCCGAACATCTCCCGTCCGGCCAGGGCCGCCAGCGGATGGTCCGCCGCCATCCGCTCCTCGCGCCCCGCGAGGTCGTAGGCCGGGTCGCGCTTCGCGGGCTCCTGCGGATCGGGATGCACCGACTGCTCCTCGATCACCAGCCCGATGGTGAAGTTGTACGCCGTCCAAAAGGACCGCGCCGCGTCGCGCAGCGTGAATCCGGCGTCGATGAACCGGCTCAGGAACCCATTGAGCGGCGCGACGTAGCTGTCGTCGGTCATCCGCGTACCGCTGATGACCCTGGCGCCGTCGCGATAGCCGAGCAGGTGGCGGCGCAGCGTCGAGCAGCTGGTGACGAGCATGTCCTGCCAGGTCATGCCGACCGCAGCCGCCCCGTCCGCCATCAGGGGGCCGCTCATCCGCCGGAACATCTCGGTGGCCATCTCGTCCAGCAGCTCCTGCTTGTTCTTGAAGTGCCAGTACAGGGCGGGCGCCTGGACGTTCAGCTCCTTCGCGATGCGGCGCAGGGTGAGCCCTTCGAGCCCCACCTCGTTCAGCAGGCGGAGGGCGGTGTCCACCACCTGTTTCCGGTCGATGCGCGAAACCATGTTGACAACTTAACACCGTTAAGCACATCCTCGAAAGCATGGAACTTAACAACGTTAAGGACGGCGCCCGTGCCGATGTTACGAGCACCCCGGACACGGCCGTCGACGTACTGATCGCCGGCGCGGGCCCGACCGGCCTCGCCCTCGGCATCGACCTCGCCCGCCGCGGCGTCCGCGCCCTGATCGTCGAGCGCCAGGACCACCTCTCCCCCGGCGCCCGCGGCAACGGTCTTCAGCCGCGCACCCAGGAGGTCTACGAGGACCTCGGCGTACTGGAGGCCGTCCAGGCGGCCGGCGGGCTGTTCCCGGACTACGCCGTGTGGGAGGACGGCCGGATCGTGTCCACCGGGCAGATGATCGAGCGCGTCGACCCGACCCCGTCCACGCCGTACTCCAACGGCCTGCGGATCCCTCAGTGGCGCAATCTGGAACTGCTCCACGAACGCCTGCGGGAGCTGGGCGGCAGCGTCCTCTTCGGCGCCGAACTCACCTCATTCGACCAGGACCTGGACGCCGTACGGGCCCATCTCACCCTCGGCGACGGCAGCACGCGCACCATCGAGGCGCGCTATCTGGTCGCCGCGGACGGCGGACGCAGCACCGTACGCAAGGGGCTCGGCGTCGGCATGAGCGGCCCGGAGCTGCCGGAGGGCGTCATGGTGCTCGCCGACGTCCGGGTGGACGGCCTCGACCGCGACCACTGGCACCGCTGGATACACCCCAGCGGCGGCTTCGCCGCCATGCTCCCGCTGCCCCACACCGACCTCTTCCAGTGCATGGTCGCGGCGCCGGCACAGGAACCGGACACCGCGCCCGAGGCCGTCCGCGCCCTCCTCGCCGCCCACACCCACCTCGCCCCCGAGCAGATCCGCAAGGTCGTCTGGTCCTCGCTCTACCGCCCCAGGGCCGGGATGGCCGACCGCTACCGCATCGGCCGGATCTTCCTGGCCGGCGATGCGGCCCATGTCCACTCCCCCGCCGGCGGCCAGGGCCTGAACACCAGCGTCCAGGACGCCTACAACCTCGGCTGGAAGCTCGGCCAGGTCCTGCACCACGGCGCCCCCGACACCCTCCTCGACACCTACGAAACCGAACGCCGCCCGATCGCCACCCGCATCCTGGACACCAGCACCCGCCTGCACCGCTCCGGCACCCTGCGCCGGGGCCGCGACCTGCACCAACTCGACATCGGCTACCCGGACAGCCTCCTGACCCAGGAACTGCGCCCGGACGTCCCCGAGGACGCCCTCCACGCCGGCGACCGCGCCCCGGACGCCCCGTGCACCACGGCCGACGGCACCCCCACCCGCCTCTTCGAGGCCCTGCGCGGACCGCAGTTCACCGTCCTCGCCCTGGGTGACGTCGAACTTTCCTCCCTGGAGGGCGAGTTGGCAGGCAAGTTGGTCCACACCTACCGCGTGGGCGGCCCGACTCCCGACCTCCTCGACACGGACGGCCACGTCCGCGACGCGTACGGCTCCGGCCCCGCCGTCTTCCTCATCCGCCCCGACGGCTATCTGGCCGTCGCGGCACCGGCCGAGAAGGCCACGGAGCGCATCACCGACGCCCTGGACGCGTACATCGGCGCGGGCGCGGCCCAGCCGGTGCGCTAACGCGCAGCGGCACCCTCCACAAGCAGCTGCCGCGCATCTTCCCTGGCCTGGCCGATCGGGTCCGGGAAGATGCCCATCCCCTGGGCGACCAGCGCCCCTTCGTGCAACAGCATCAGCGACCGGCCCAGCCGCCCGGCCGCCTCCCGGTCCGGGACCAGGTCTGCGACGAGATCCGTGAACAGACCCAGCATCCACGCCTTCTGAGCGGTGATGATCCCGTACGCCGGATGGCCCGGATCGCTGATCTCCGCATGCGCGTTGACCATGCTGCACCCCTTGGCCTTCCGCTTCGCCGCCCACTCCCGCGCGGCCTCGAAGACCGCCAGCACCCCGGCCGCCGGATCAGGCCGGACGGCCTCGAGATACGGGGCGAGAAAGGCCCGCCAGCGCTCGTCCCGGTCCGCGAGGTACTCCACCACGATCTGCTCCTTGGAGCCGAAGCGGTCGTAGAGGGTCTTCTTCGTGACCCCGGCCTCGGCGGCGATCGTGTCGACCCCCACGGCATGAATGCCGCGCTCGTAGAACAGCCGCCCGGCAGCCTCCAGCGCGCGCCGTGCGGCGGGCGTCATGGTGACCCGGTGCGGTTGGTCCCGCTTCTCGGAAGTACCCATGGCAAGAAGTATACCGATCTGTATAGTATGGCTCCGAGTCGAGTAAACAGATCTGTCTACTTTCGGGGGAGCGAGGTATGAGCAGCGCCCTGTCCATCGCCTTCGTGCTCAGCTGGAGCTCCGGATTCATCGGGGCCAAGCTGGGCGCGGGCAGCGCGTCCGCCATCACGATCCTGATGTGGCGGTTCGTGCCGCTGGCCGTCGCACTGATCGCCGTCGCGGCCACCGCCGCCCGCGCGTCCTGGCGGGGGCTCGCTGTGCGGGACGTGGCCCGGCAGGCACTCATCGGCGCGCTGTCGCAGAGCGGATACCTGCTGACCGTCTACTACGCGATCCAGCTCGGCGTCTCCAGCGGCACCACGGCCCTGATCGACGGCACCCAGCCGCTGGTGGCCGGCGCGCTGGCCGGGCCGCTGCCGGGTCAGTACGTCTCACGCCGCCAGTGGTACGGCCTCGGCCTGGGCGCGAGCGGGGTCGCGATCGTCACGGCGGCCGACGCCACGGCCCCTACGGGGACAGAGGTGGCCTGGTGGGCCTACCTCGTCCCGTTCCTCGGCATGTTCGCGCTGGTGGCGGCCACCTTCCTGGAAGGCCGCAGCCGCCGTCGCGTACCGCCCGCCGTCTCCATGACCGTCCACTGCACCACCAGCGCCGCCCTCTTCACCGCCCTCGCGCTGCTCACGGGCGCCGCGACGCCGCCCGCCGCACCGTCCTTCTGGGCGGCGATCGGCTGGCTCGTGGTCCTGTCGACCCTCGGCGGCTACGGACTGTACTGGCTCGTCCTGCGCCGCTCGGGCGTCACCAAGGTGAACACGCTGATGTTCCTGATGGCACCGGTGACGTCGGTATGGGGAGCCGTGATGTTCGGCGAACCATTCGGCACCCAAACCGCGTTGGGCCTGGCCGTCTGCCTCGGTGCGGTGGTCGTCGTACACCGGGGTGGCCGCCCCACCCGTACGGCCACCCCATGCGCACCGGCTGCACCGGCGGCGATGCGCGCGTACGACCTCGCGGCAAGGACGGGCTCCGACATCGATCGATCAAGCGAAGCCCGAAGCGCCTCCTGCGGCCCATGAATTGCACCCACTGCGGCGCACCGGGCCGCCCCAGGGCCCTCCCCGGCGGCCCTGCTACCCCTGCCGAGCCGAAGCCTCACCCCACCACCCGACGGAAGGGATCGCACGCGGTGGCGGCTCCGGCGCCGGACCACGCGCTCAGCGGCCGGCAGCCGCCACCTCAGCCGACTCCCCCCGCTCCCCGGACCAGGGAATGTTGAGCCACGGGCTACCCGGATCCGACATCAACATCCGATACACATCCACCATGTCGGTGAACCAGCTGCCGAACCGTTCCTTGTCGAAATGCAGACACCGGCCGAGTACGAACCCCAGCCCGAAATCCGCCCAAGAGCTGTACGCCGCCCGACTCAGCTCCGCGGTCCGCACCAGCCTCTGTTCCGTCTCCCCGATGTCACAGAACCGAGCACCGAGCCCCCATCGCGCCATATTCGAGGCGCGTCCCAGATACCAGGCCCGCACCGACGACACGCACTGGTCCTCGGCCAATATCCCATCGGCCCGGAACCGTGCCTCGTACCGCAGGATCTTCCCAATGATCCCGCCGGCCTTCTTGATGCCCTTCTCACTCTCCCCCTCCGCACGCAGAATCTGCTCCGTCGCAGACCGCCACGTCACAGCATCCACCGGCCGCCCCGCCGCCTTCGTGGCCCCTTGTCGCACCATGAGCACAAACTCCCAATAGGAGTTCCCCACCTCGGGGCTGAGCAATGCTTCCTGCTGCTCCAGCCAGCCCGCTCGGCTCTCGATGCCCCACCACGTCTTCAGCGATTCCTTCTCGCCCCGGTATCCCGCGCCATGCCAATTGACCATGTTCCACGGGAACCCGTTGTTGATGCACAACTGCGCACCACAGGCCAGCCCTTGAGCCAGCAGACCATGCGTCGGTCCCGTACGGACGGCTCGCAGCCGCTTGGTCTGATCGGACGTCTTGACCCGCTGCTCATGCGTACGCCACAGCTGCGGGTTCGGCGGAAAGTACCCTTCACACGGCGTACCCGGATTGACCGCGAGCCACCAGCCTTCCTCGGCCAGCCATTCCCCGAGCTGATGCAGATACGGACTGTGGAACACGACATCGGCACTCGGTACGGGCAGCATCCCCTCCGTCACCACGGTCAGGCACCACTGCCCGATCGCCGGATTCCACCACGGCGAACCTATTCCTGATTCCCCGTACCCCGCGTCCACTTCACGCCGCCCATCCGCCAGAAACACATGAGTGGCAGCCAGGACATCAAAGTAAGCCGCCCAGTCCCCTCGCGCCCGAGCCTCCGACAGGCCCTGTTCCACATCCGTAGCCGGCACCCACGGAACCCCCACCCCGTTCACCCTGACTTTCCCCATCTCATCGAATACGTGGTCCGGTGCAGTGATCAACCATCGAGCCTACCCATCCCGCGCAGCCTGCGGCCGCCTACGCCCTCGGCGCATCCATGCTGCGATCCCAGCACGTGGTTCGGGCCGCTCTGGCAGAGTCGTCGCCTGGCCGGAGCGGACCCGCCCCACCGGGCTACGGTGTACACGCCCCCCGTTCTCAGCTCCACGGAAGAGACACGCCATGCCCGCCCGCACCGTCCTGATCCTTCAGCATGTCGACGTCGAAAAGCCCGGCATGATCCTGGACGCGCTGGAGGGCAGCGGCCTGGACATCGTCATCCGGAATCTGCTCGATGCCCCCGGTACCACGGCGACCGACCTGCCGCCGGTGTCCGATCTGGCGGGCCTGGTCGTCATGGGCGGCCCCATGAACGCCGACGACCTGACCGGCCACCCCGCGCTGAAGCTGGAGCGGGACCTTCTGACCCACGCGTTGCGGGCAGAGCTCCCGACGCTGGGTGTGTGTCTGGGTGCCCAACTCCTCGCCCGTGCCCACGGTCTCGCCGTCCGGCCGGGGGCCGAGCTCGGACGGCCGCTCGAGATCGGCTGGTCGCCGCTGCATGATGTGGAGCGCACCGACCCGGTCGTCGGCCCGCTGGCCGACGCCCCCGGCGTGCTCCACTGGCACGGCGACCGCATCATCCCGGCTCCCGGCGCCCAGGTGCTGGCCCGCACCGACACGACCGAGTGCCAGGCGTTCCGCGTCGGCCCGGCCGCCTGGGGTCTGCAGTTCCACCTGGAGGTCACCCCGGCCCTGCTGGACGACTGGCTCGCCGAGCCGCCCTTCGTCGCCGAGGCCGGGAAGGCCCTCGGCCCCGACGCGACGGCCATGCTGCGCGCCGACGCCCGCGCCATGGCCCCGGCCCTGCGCCCTTTGGCCGAGCGGAGCCTGGCCCACCTCCGCACCCTCTTCCTCGAACGCGCCGCCCGCTGACGGCGGACATGACGGGCAACGATGAGGATGCGGCCCCTCAGCCGGCCGCGTCCCCTACCGCCGCTCCGGCCTTCACGCCGAGGATCAGCCCGCGCAGCGCGCCCCGGCCGGTCATGATGACCTCGGCCGGGGCGTCACTTTCCCGGAGGGCGATGGCGTTGTCGGTTGCGGCGATCTCGACACAGGCGTTGCCGGCAGCCTCGGAGAACGAGGACTTGAGCCATATTCCCTCGGCCAAGGCGGCCCCCTCACAGATGTTTGACGATGTCGAGGATGTGGTCCCTGGACTGCGTTGGATTCAACGCCACCCGTTCGGTCAAGTCCAGCCGTCGCCGAAAGTTGGCCAGCTGAGTTGGCGAGTCGAAGAACACCGCGCCGATCGGCGCATCCACTTCCACGGTATCCAGGTGCGGGTTGGCTGCCGTGGCGTACATCACCGTGTCTCCGGCCATGGGAAATCCGCCGGCCGCAAAGGGGATCACGAGCAGCCGTACGTTAGGCCGCTCACTCTCTTCGAGAAGGCGGTTCAGCTGGGCCCTGGCAACCTTGCATCCCCCGATCTGGATCCGGAGGGCCGCTTCATGGACCAACCCCATGTACGGCACGTGTGGGTCGTGAGCGACCACGACGTGGCGGGCAAGCCGCTGGGCAACCCGCAATTCGACCTCCAGCCTGGGCAGGACCGGAACGAAGAGATCGAACAGCGCCCGAGCGTGGTCCTCCGTCTGAAAAAGGCCAGGAATATGGGCCGTTTGGAGTGTCCGCAGGCTCGTGGCGTAGTGCTCCAGCTCCGCCACGTCCAGGAAGTCCGGCGGAATTTTGCCGCGGTACTCCTCCCACCAGCCTCTCGCCCGGCCTCCAGTCATCGAAGCAAGAGCATCAATCAGCCCAGGGTCATTGCATTCGTAGATGCTCGTCAGGCGACGCAAGCGCTCCTCACTGATGCCGAACCGGCCCGACTCGATGTTGGAGATCATCGTGCGGTCAGCCCCGAGTCGCTCTCCCGCTATAGGGGCTGACATGCCGACGGCCTCGCGCAGTCGACGAAGCTCCGCACCGAAGCGGCGCTGACGGATCGTGGGGGCTTGACGCGGTGCCATGGGCTCAACTCCTCGCTCGCGCACACAGTTTGTCGATGCCGGCCGTTGCATGTCCATCAGAGAGGTGAGTAATACCCGTTTGAGTGAGTTAGGTAGCACGTGTTGTATTCACGGCGTTACGGTGTGGCTCACGTCACTCACTCATCGATGCCACACGCCGGAAGCGCACCGCGCGTCACCGCGGCAATGCCACCGCCACGGCATCGGAGAGCGACTGACCCGCCGGTCCGTACATCCTTCGCGCCACACATGGAGGTGCCGCGTGAATTCCCACCCGTACGCCCAGGACCCCGACTTCGCCCCCATCCCCCTCGCCTTCGCCGAACCGTGGGAGTACGAACTCGCCTTCCCCCGGGATCCCCGCGGGCCCGGCATTGCCCGGACGACCCTGCGGGCGGTACTGACCGCGCACCGCTTGGACGAACTCGCCGACCGGGCCGAACTGTTGACCTCCGAGCTGGCCACCAACTCAATCCGGCATGCCAAGGGCCCCGCCTCCGTCCGCCTCCGCTGGACGCACCCCGTGCTGCGGGTCAGCGTGACGGACACGTCCCCGTACCTGCCGCTCTTTCTGGCGCCGCCCACGCCGGAAGCGGAGGACGGGCGGGGGCTGTTCATCCTCGATCTGGTCTCCGACGAGTGGGGCGGCTGTGCGCTCGGCGACTCGCTGCTGGGGCCGGGCGGCAAGACCGTCTGGTTCGAGCTGGCGGTGCACCCCGCGCCGCCACCCTCGCTGGCCGCGTAAACGCGCCGCGCCCGCCGCGCCCGCCGTGCCTGCCGTTCCCGCCGTGCGAACGCCGGCACCCGGCACTGTCAGTGGCCGCACGTAGCGTGGTGACCACGCACATCGCAGCGGGGCGAACGGGGAGGACGACGCATGGGACTGCGCGTCAAAAAAGACGGGTACAGCGCGGAGCTGACGGATGATCTGGCGATCGTCTACCGCAATCCGCAGGGACGGAAGCTCAAGCAGTTCCCCCACCGGATTGCCGGAGCGCCGGGGCTCGAGGCCCTGTCCGGCGCGTGTGAGCATCTGCGAAGGCAGCGCACGGCATGCCGCGACCAGGGCCGGGAGTGGGCGTCGGCGGGAGCGAGCGTCCCCCGTGCCCTGGCCGAGGCCGATCCCCTGTGGCGGAAGGCGCTGGCGGACGAAGGTGTCGCGCTCACCGATGAGCTGGGGGAAGGCGGGCTGTTCGCCCGTACCTACGTCGGGTTCGACGGGCACACGCTGACCCAGCTGCTCCCCGAGGCGCTGATTCCCTACCGCGACCTGCTGATGCGCGCGGAGCACTGGGAGCCGGACGGTCTCTTCTCCACCGGTATACCGGACCCGTCCGGCGATGAACTTCCCTTTCCGGAAAGGGTCATTGCCGCTCATCCCGGCAGTGAGGAGCTGTCCGTCCGGAAGATCCTCGCCCTGGAGGAGGAGACGTTCGGCTGGGATGACGTCTACTCCAAGAAGGACATCGATGCCGTTCTCAAGGAAGTGGAGCAGGCCGATCCCGCGCTGCTGAGCACTCTCCTCGACGAGATGGCCGACCTCGCCCTGCAGGAGAAGGACGAGGACACGGCCGCCGCCTGGTTCGGGCGCGCCCGTAAGGCCGGGCGCCTGGGAGCGCGCATGGTCGACAAGGAGTGGCTGTACGGCCGCTACCTCACGTATGCCGGGGAGGACGCCCTCTCCGCCACGGCCCTGAGGGACTGGGCACGCGAGCTGGCCGTCAAGGGGGTGGCGACGGAGGCGGACCTCGTCCGCTTCCGCACGGTGGCGCTGCGCCGCGTGGCGGCCTCCGGGAAGTCGTCGGCGTACCGCCTCCAGGTGCCCGTCGGCGTGTATCCGCAGCTTGCCGCCGACGTCCGCAAGATCGCCAGAGCCGCCGGCCTGGATCCGGAGGAGGAACTGGCCACACTGCTGAAGGGCATCTTCGCGGCCGAACGGTGGGTGTCGCTGGACGACGAGAAGTTCTGGATCAACTGCCTCAAGGGCCGGGCCATGGACCTGCTGGGCGACCACGGCGCCCAGGCGGCCCGCCAGGTGCTGGAGCTGCGTCCTCGCCAGTTCACCGACGGCCTCGAGGTGTGGCCGCAGCTGCTGGCACGCACCGGCGCGCTGGCCCAGCTCACCGGCGAGACCCCTGGCTTGCCCGACGGCGCGGCCGCCGCCTGGCTGACCGGCTGCGTAGGGAGCAACAGCCTCCGGAGCGACGGACTCTGGCCCGCCCTGTACGAGCTGGCCGAAAAGATCGCACCCCGGCTGGCCGCCGACGGCGTCCCCGTGGAGTTCCGCTACTGCCGGTCGGGCAGACGGAATGCCGGAACGACGCCGCTCGATCTGATCGACCTGCTGCTGGAGCACGGCGTTCCGGTGGCGGACCCGCCGGAGTTCCTCGGGCCGTCCCCTCTGGAGGATCTCCGTCTCGAGCGCCGGCCGAAGCTGGAACATCTGCGGGCCGACGAGCGCTTCGCCCGCGAGCTGCGCGCTCGGCTGCGCGCCAACCTGGACATGCGCAGCAAGGACTTCGCAGGGACCAACTGCTGGTATCAGCCGCACGGGACCAATGGCTGGCAGCAGATCCCGCAGCTGTTCGACAACCCGATCGGTCACGAAGAGCTGCGTGCCTGGTGCGACCGCGAGCGCGCAAGGCTGCGCGCGGGCGTGAACCTGAACGAACTGGTCAGGCTGCTCAGCCGCTTCGTCCATGTGGGTGTGGCGGTGGACCTCCTGCTCAAGGACGCCGAGGCGGCGCGGGAGTTCGCTGCGGTGGACGTCATCGCGCTGCTGATGGCCGAGATGCCGGAGGGCGTCTCACGCGCGGAGGCGTCGGAGCGACTGGAGAAGGTCCGCCCCGGCCACCACTCGGCGGGCGAGGGCGTAACCGTCCGTCGCATCCGCGCAACGCTGCAGCGGCTGCGCGAGCCGACGACCGACTCCTGCTCCCATGCCCTGGCCATGGCCACCAACTGCCGGGTGGGCCTGGAGCGGCTGGTCCGCCGCTTCACCCCTGCCCAGGTCCCGGAGTCCCGTCCGGGCGGGTGATCCGGCGCGAGCCGGCCCCGTCGCCTCCCAGCGGGCGCAAGGCGACGGGGCTTCGGGCTCACCGCGCCCTCAGGCTCAGCCCGGGGCTAGACAACCAACGACAACAGCAACACGCACCCGATCCCGACGACCGAGATCAGCGTCTCCATCACCGACCAGGTCTTCAGGGTCTGGCCGACGCTCATCCCGAAGTACTCCTTGACCATCCAGAACCCGGCGTCATTGACATGGCTGAAGAACAGCGAGCCACAGCCGATGGCCAGGACCAGCAGGGCGCCGTGGGTGGTGGACATGTCCGCGGCCAGCGGGGCCACGAGGCCGGCGGCGGAGATGGTGGCCACCGTGGCGGAGCCGGTCGCGAGGCGGATGATGACGGCGATCAGCCAGGCCAGCAGCAGGGCCGAGATATGCCAGCCCTTGGAGATTTCGAGGATCATCTGGCCGACGCCCGCGTCGATCAGCGTCTGCTTGAAGCCGCCGCCCGCGCCGACGATCAGCAGCACGCCGGCGATCGGGGCGAGCGACTTCTCAACGGTGGTGGCGATCCGGCCCTTGGTGAATCCGGCCGCGCGGCCGAGCGTGAACATCGCGACGATGACGGCGGTGAGGAGGGCGATCAGCGGGGAGCCGACGACGTCGAAGATGCGCTGGACGGTGTGCTCCGGGTCGTCGACGACGATGTCGACCAGGGCCTTGGCCAGCATCATGACGACGGGGAGCAGGACGGTGGCGACGGTGACGGCGAAGCCGGGACGCTTCTCCAGGTCATCGGACGTCCGCTCGGGGACCATCGTCTCCGGCGGGCGGATGTCCACCCACCGGGCCGCATACCGCGAGAAGACCGGGCCCGCGATGATCGCGGTGGGGACGGCGACGACGACGCCGAGCGCCAGCGTGACGCCGAGGTTCGCGTGGACCGCGTCGATGGCGGCCAGAGGGCCGGGGTGCGGCGGGATCAGGCCGTGCATGACGGACAGGCCGGCCAGCGCCGGGATGCCGATCCGCATCAGGGAGAAGTTGCCGCGCTTCGCGACCAGGAGCACCACGGGGATCAGAAGCACGATGCCGACCTCGAAGAAGATCGGCAGGCCGATGATGCCGGCGATCAGCACCATCGCCCAGGGCATGGACCGCCTGCTCGCCTTCGCCAGGATCGTGTCGACGATCTGGTCCGCGCCGCCGGAGTCGGCGAGCAGTTTGCCGAGGATGGCGCCGAGGGCGATGAGGACTCCCGTGCCCGCGACCGTCGTGCCCAGCCCCGTCGAGAAGCTGGCTATGGCCTTGTCGAGCGGCGCCCCCGCCACCGCGCCGAGCACCAGCGAGCCGACGATCAGCGACAGGAAGGCGTGCAGCTTGAACTTGGTGATGAGCAGGACGATGACGGCTATGCCGGCCAGGACGGCGATGCCCAGCTGTGCGTGACCGGCCGAGGTGATGGGCTCGGTCACGTCCGCTGCGAGCATCTCGGCGCTGAGATGTGTCACGGCGATTCCCTACGGTTCGGGGGATTCCCTTGATGGGGGACGGGGGCGGCCGCCCCCGTCAGGCGGCCGGTTCGAGGTGGTGCAGGGCGGCCACGGCGCGGTCGGCGATCTGCTCGGGCGTACCGGAGACGTCGACCGCGACGCCGGCCTCGTCCGCGCCGAGCGGTTCGAGCGTGGCGAACTGCGAGTCCAGCAGCGCGGTCGGCATGAAGTGGCCCTGGCGGTCGGCCATCCGCGACTCGATCAGCGCTCGGTCCCCGGTGAGGTGCAGAAAGACGACCTCAGGGGCGGCGGCGCGCAGCCGGTCGCGGTAGGCGCGCTTGAGGGCGGAGCTGCTGACGACGCCGCCGCGCCCGGCCCGGCCATGGGCCCAGGCGCCGATGGCATCCAGCCACGGCCGGCGGTCGTCGTCATCCAGCGGGATCCCGGCCGACATCTTGGCGATGCTGGCCGGCGGGTGGAAGTCGTCGCCCTCGGCGTACGGGACGCCCAGTGCGGCGGCCACCAGCGGCCCGATCGTCGTCTTGCCGGTGCCGGCCACGCCCATCACGACGATCACGTGGGGGGTGCTCATGCCGCTTACCTCGCTGTCCGCGCTGTCCTCATTGACCGCCGCAGACCTCGCACGTGGCGCAAAACCCACTGTGTACGTGGCCTGAAGCCAGCCCCCACTGAAACGCATTGAGTACGACGTATTCAAGAGGTTGTGATCTAAAAGTCATACTTAATTGGCCGGGACCCGGGAACGTAGGCTTGGCCCATGGAAAACGAGGGGCTGGGGAAGGGGCTGCACGCCCGCGTACTGGAGTCCCTTGGGCCCGCGATCACCGCGGGCGACTACCCCCCGGGCACGGTCCTGCGCACCGATGAGCTGGAGCGGCGCTTCGATGTCTCGCGGACGGTGATCCGCGAGGCGATCCGCGTACTGGAGTCCATGCAGCTGGTCGCCTCCCGGCGGCGGGTCGGGGTGACCGTGCGCCCGATGGAGGAGTGGAACGTCTACGATCCGCGGGTGATCGGCTGGCGGCTGGCCGGCCGCGACCGGCCCCGGCAGCTGCGCTCGCTGACCGTACTGCGCTCCGCCGTCGAACCGGTCGCCGCGGGCCTGGCCGCCACCCACGCCACCCCCGGGCAGTGCGCCGAGCTCACCGAACACGCCATGGGCATGGTGGCCACCTCACGCGGCCAGCAGCTCGACGCCTACCTCGTCCACGACATGGCCTTCCACCGGGTGATCCTGACCGCCTCCGGCAACGAGATGTTCGCCCGCCTCGCCGATGTCGTCGCCGCGGTCCTGACCGGCCGCACCCAGCACCACGTCATGTTCACCGACCCCGACCCGGCCGCGGTGACCCTGCACGTCCAGGTGGCGGAGGCGGTACGCACCGGCGACGCGGCGCGGGCCGAGTCGCTGACGCGGGAGATCACGACCGGCGCGATGGCCGAACTGGACGTCCTGGCACCGTAGTCGGGGCCATGGACGTGCTTCGGGGCTCTTCGGGCCCTCAGAACAACGGCTGCTGACCCGGCATCGGCGGCTCCTCCGGGTCGAACAGCTTCTCCGCCGGCGCCATCATCGGCGCCATCCGCCGCGACCCCGGACACGAGATCAGCTCGATGCCCGTACGGCGCCCCGGCGGGTCATGACGGGCGAAGCGGCCGCCGACAACGGCGATCTCTCGGGTGCAGATGGGGCACGCACGGCGGGGTGACGACATGGCACCAGTGTGACGGACCCGCTGTCAGTGCCCTTTGCCAGCCCGCCGCTCATGACCATCGACGACGAGGCGCTGGTGCGCTGGGCCTGCGATCAATGGTTCGGGACCACCGACGGATGCGGGCTGGGCGGCGCGCCGACGCTCACCACCTGCGCGCACGGCGAGGAGGTGAGCGTCATCGATCTCGCCGAGCACTTCGACCAGGGCGTCGGCATCGTCTTCGGACGCCCTCGGCCCAGTGCGCCGACAGCCCGCATCATCTGCGGGGAGGCGCAGCTCAGCTGCCGCCGAAGAGGCCGCCGATCCCGCCGGCAGCGTCGCTGCCCGTTCCGCTGCCGCCCATCCCGTTGGCGCCCATCCTGCTGGCGCCGTCCGTTCCGCTGCCGCTCATGCCGTTGGCGCCGCCCATCCCGCTGTCGCTCATGCCGCTGGCGCCGCTCATGCCGTTGCCGTTCATGCCGTTGCTGTTCGCGCCGCCGGACATGCCGGAGAAATCGCGGCCCGCCCCTGGCGAACTTCCCCCCATGGGGGAACCGGAGACGTCCGAGCCGAGGCCCGAACCGGAGTTGGCGGAGCCCTGGCCGTCGTCGGCGACGGCGGCGCCGACGCTGCCGAGCAGGGCAGCAGAGGCCAGGGTCACTGCACAGAGCGCTGTACGGATACGCATGAATACTCCTGAAAGCCGAGAGACAGTGATCAGCCTCTGTACTTCCCGTGACCGCCCCTGCGCAGCGATGCTCGCGGAAAGATCACCTCACTGGCTCCCCCTACCGCCCGACCGCGCCCACCGCATTCGCCGGCGCGCTCACCGGTCAGCGGGGGGCAACTTCAGAACGCGTCGGTGGGCACGTACGTCCCCCACACCCCCCGCAACGCCTCGCACACTTCCCCCACCGTGGCCTTGGCCCGGAGGGCATCGCGCATCGGATACAGCACATTCTCCGTCCCCTCGGCCGCCTTCCGCAGGTCGTCGAGGGCCGTCGACACCACACGAGCGTTACGGCGCGCCCGCAGCGTCGCCAGTCGTTCCACCTGCTGGGCCTCGATCGCCGGGTCGACCCGCAGGGGCTCGTACGGCTCCTCCTCGTCGAGCCGGAAACGGTTGACGCCGACCACGACCCGCTCACCGTCATCGGTCTCGCGCGCGATGCGATACGCGTTCCGCTCGATCTCGCCCTTCTGGAAGCCCTGCTCGATGGCGGTCACCGCACCGCCCAAGTCCTCGACCCGTCGCATGAGTTCCACGGCCGCGGCCTCCACATCGTCGGTCATCGACTCGACGACATAGGAGCCGGCGAACGGGTCGACGGTGGCCGTGACGTCGGTCTCGTACGCCAGCACCTGCTGCGTGCGCAGGGCGAGCCGGGCCGCCTTGTCGGTGGGCAGGGCGATGGCCTCGTCGAAGGAGTTGGTGTGGAGGGACTGGGTGCCGCCGAGTACCGCGGCCAGGCCCTGGATGGTGACCCGGGCGAGGTTGACCTCCGGCTGCTGGGCGGTGAGCTGCACCCCGGCGGTCTGGGTGTGGAAGCGCAGCATGAGGGATTTGGGATTCCGCGCGCCGAATTCATCACGCATGACGCGGGCCCAGATCCGGCGCGCGGCACGGAACTTGGCGACTTCCTCAAGGAGCGTCGTACGGGAGACGAAGAAGAAGGACAGGCGCGGAGCGAAGTCGTCGATGTCCATGCCGGCGGCGAGCGCGGTACGGACGTAGGCGATGCCGTTGGCGAGGGTGAAGGCGATCTCCTGCGCGGGCGAGGCGCCGGCCTCGGCCATGTGGTAGCCGGAGATGGAGATGGTGTTCCACTTGGGGATCTCGGCCCGGCAGTACCGGAAGGTGTCCGCGACCAGGCGGAGGGAGGGCTTCGGCGGGAAGATGTACGTTCCCCGGGCGATGTATTCCTTCAGGATGTCGTTCTGGATCGTGCCCGTGAGGTGACGTCCCGCCACGCCCTCTTCCTCGCCGACCAGTTGGTAAAGGAGGAGCAGGAGCGCGGCCGGGGCGTTGATGGTCATCGATGTCGAGACCTTGTCGAGCGGAATGCCGCCGAACAGCACCCGCATGTCGTCGACGGAGTCGATGGCCACCCCGACCTTGCCGACCTCGCCGGAGGCAATCGGCGTGTCGGAGTCGTGGCCCATCTGGGTCGGCAGATCGAAGGCGACCGAGAGACCGGTGGTGCCGTGGGCGATCAGCTGCCGGTAGCGGGCATTGGACTCGCGGGCGGTGCCGAAGCCGGCGTACTGACGCATCGTCCAGGGGCGGCCGGTGTACATCGACGGGTAGACACCACGGGTGTACGGATACTCGCCGGGCGCGCCCAGCTGCCGTTCCGGGTCCCAGCCGGTGAGCGCCTGCGGCCCGTAGACGGGCTCGATGGGCAGGCCGCTCTCGTTGTATCGGACACTGCCCGACTCGCGCGCCATGGCTGTACGCCTCCCACTGGGTGATCGGCATCCGTTTTACGCCTTCTGCACAGCATGCCCCAGGTTCGCCGCGCTGCAGCTTGGGGAACATGAACGGTGGTCGGTGCGGCCGGTGGCATCCGGGAGTGGGCATGCGACGGAAGACGAAGCGCGGAAGACCTGCGGCGGCTGCGGCGCTGCTGGTGGCCCTGGTGGTGGCGGCCGGGACGGGCTGCCGGCCGGTGACGGTCACCGGCGCGGGAACGGGCGCTTCGGCCACCGGCGGACGGCAGCTGCCCACGGCTCCCGTCACCCCGCCCCGCAGCCACGCCAAGCCCCCCTCCCCCACCCATCACGGCCGCACCCACCGGCCGGTGATGGCACCCGGCGCGTACGGCGGCCGCGTCCGGGAACTGCAGGCGCGGCTGACCCAGCTGGGCGTTTTCGGCCGGTCCCCGACGGGCTACTACGGCTCGGTCACCACCGCCGCGGTCCGCGCGTTCCAGAGGCGGCAGCGGCTGCCCCGTACGGGAACGGTGCAGCCCGCCACCTGGAACGCACTCCGGTCGCGTACCCACCAGCCGTCACGCGATGAGCTCCGCCCGCCGACCAGCAGGCCGATCGTCGCGCCCGACCGGCGCTGTCTGAAGGGCCGGGTGATCTGCATCAGCAAGAAGAGCGGCACGCTGGCGTGGATGGTGAACGGCACGGTGGTCTCGGCGATGGACGTCCGCTTCGGATCGCAGTTCACGCCGACCCGCGAGGGCACGTTCCGCATCACGTTCAAGAGCCGGCGCCATGTCTCGACGATCTATCACACGGCGATGCCGTATGCGATGTTCTTCAGCGGCGGCCAGGCGGTGCACTATTCGGCCGATTTCGCCGCCCGCGGATACCGCGGCGCCTCCCACGGCTGCGTCAATGTCCGGGACAAGGCGAGGATCGCAGCACTTTTCGGTGCAGTGGGCAAGGGCACGAGAGTGGTCGTTCACCACTAGCCCGCACCCATTCCCCCGGCGAACCCAAATCTCTGACCGAAGCGAAAATTGAGCAACCCCCACCCACCGCAACCACATCCGCGAGAGCGGCGCCGGCTTAGGCGCAAAGAGAGGGGGGCGCGGGCAGGGCCGGGGGAACGTGCCCCGCCCGCGCCGTGGGCGCGAAAGCCGTAGGTACGGGGGGGACCCCCGGCTCTCGCGCAGCCGATGACCAGTCGGCTTCACTCACTACTGCGCCGGTGGCGCAAAAAACGTCACACCTGGCCGGTAGCCGCCGTGCTCGGGGTGCCGGCGGTGGGGGTGGCCGTGCCGGCGGAGGGCGTGGGTGCGGGGGTGGAGGAGGAGGTGGGGGAGGCGGTGGGGCTCGGGGAGGTCGAGGGGTGCTCGTCGTCGTCCTCGTCGCTGCCCTGGCCGCCGCCGCTCTGGGTGTCGCCCGGCGCGCTGCCGACGGCGCCATCGTTGTCACCCTTGCTGCCGCCCTGGCCGACCAGGTATTTACGGCAGAAGCTCTGCACCTTTTCCGCGCCGCCGGCCGCGCGCTCCAGGCGGCGCCGGGTGTCGGCGTCCAGCGTGCCGGAGACGTACCCGCGGCACAGTGCCAGGACGAGCTTCTTGCGGCCGGCTTTGTCCGGCCGGGTTTGACCGGTGTCGCCCTTGCCGTTGCCGTTCTTGCCGCCGGTGCCGGGCGACTTGGTGCCGTGGGGGTTGCCGCCCCCGGTCGGTTTTTCGGTGGGGCGGGTCGTGCCGGGGCCGCGACTGGCGCCGGGGGACCGGGTGGTGGCGCCGTCGGTCTCGATGCCGGGTTCCCGGGAGGCGAAGGTGCCGGGGCTCTCGGCGGCGGAGACGCTGGCGCCGGGCTCGGGGGCACCGCCCTGGAAAGGGCTCGGCAGAACGCCCGTACCGGCCGCGACCGCGACGCCGCTGATCGCGCAGACCGCGAGGGCCACGGCGAAGCCGCGCCGGAAGGGGCGCGCGAGGCGGGTGCGTTCGGCGACGCCGCCGGGGCGGGTGGTGTGGACCGGGGAAACCCGGCCGGCTCCGATGCGGCGGCGCGGCCGCGCGCCGGAGCCGTGCTGGGCCCGGCGGAACGCGGCCACCGCGGCCGCCTCGCCGGGCAGCTCGGCACTCGGGGCCGGGCCCGCACCGACCGCCGCGGCGGCGTCGAGGAGCTGCTGGAGTTCGCGTGCGCCGTCGCCGTCCGGGGCACCGACCGGGTCGCCACGCAGCAATCGCTCCGCGGCGTCCTTGTCGAGCCACTCGTACGGTTCGTCGGCCATCACATGTCCTTCTGCGTTCGTGCGGCCGTTTCCGTCACACCCGGTACATACGATTCCGCCACGCCTTTGCGGCGTCTGCGGCCCTGGACGGGCACCCCGTCCACCGTGCCGCCACCCGTGCGCGGGCCGCGGGCGGACGGGCCGGCGGAGCCGTCTTCGCCCTGGTCCGCGGCGTCCTGAGCGGCGTCCCGAGCAGTATCTCGTACGGCGTCCTGGGGGGCTTCCTGCCGGGCGTCCTGAGCTACATCTCGTGCGGCGCCTTCGCCGTCGTCCGGCTCGTCCCCGATCAGTTCGGCGAGCTTGCGGAGCCCCCGGTGGGCCGCGGTGCGCACCGCTCCGGGGCGCTTGCCGAGCACCTGGGCGGCGCTCTTGGCGTCGAGTCCGACCACCACCCGCAGCACCACGGCCTCGGCCTGGTCCTGGGGCAGCCTGGCTATCAGCCGCAGGGTGCGGCCGGTGCCCAGGGCCTCGAGCGCCTCGCCCACGGTGTCGGACGGCGCGGGGGTGTCGGCCAGTTCGCTCTCGTCGCCGCCGATGACCGGGCGGCGGCCGCGCATCCGTATGTGGTCCAGGGCGCGGTTGCGGGCGATCCGGGCGGCCCAGCCGCGGAAGCGGTCCGCGTCGCCGCTGAAGCGGGCGAGGTCGCGGGTGATCTGGAGCCAGGCCTCCGAGGCGACGTCCTCGGCGTCCGGTTCGCCCACCAAGGTCCGTACATATCCCAGAAGTCGGGGATGTACGGCCCGGTAGACGGTACGGAACGCCGTCTCGTCACCGTCCTGTGCCGCCTGTACGGCAACCGTCAGCCGACTGTCGTCCGGCTGAATGTCGTCCCCTCGCACGGGTCCATCCTGTCGCACGCGGAATGTCCGCCGCCCGGTCCTTGCTGCTTTCTCGGTCCGATCAGCCGCTTCGCTGACCCCGGGTAACCCGGCTGTTCCAGGAGACCGTAACGCGTGTGACCACACGCTCCGAACCCGGGCCACCGCATGGAGCGACGACAGCGGGGGTGCCCGGACGGACATCGCGCCGCCCGGAGTGGCCCGCGTCCGCCGTTGCGGCCGCCGTGTGATGCGCGCACCGATCCATCGGGAACTCCTCGGGAACACAGCCGGTTCCTGGCCGCGCCCGCAGGTCTGACCAGTGCGCCTTCCGGCGCGAACCCGCACGTTACGGGCCTGCCCCGGCCCGCGTCCAGACCACTTGCCGCCCCACGGCCCGCACCCCGCGTGATGCCTGTGTGACGCTTTCACGCCGCCTGGCGCTGTATCGATTAGAGGTCCGCTACGGGCTTCTCGAGAACGACGGCCGGGGCCTCTCCTGTGGGGGGTGGCGGCCCCGGCCGTCCCTCGATTCACACCGGAATCTCACCCGGTTCCTTCCTGCCGGCCCTTATGCGCCGGATCACACCTGGTCGGCGAGCGCCGTGAAGCTCTGCCAGGACATCGCCGGTGTCCCCGGGTTCCAGGTCTTCTGCGCCAGCGCCGCCAGCGGCAGCCGGATCCCGGCCGCGACCTGCTGCGCCGTCTGGGCATGGGCGAGATCGCACCAGATCGCGAAGCGGGCGCCGGGAATCCGGTCGGGACCCGTCTGGCTGGTGGGCACCGCCACCGGGGAGGTGCCGCGCAGCACCCGCGGGGTCCAGCTGCGGTAGATCCGCTCGCCGGTCGGGTAGGTGAACTGGTTCGGCTCGCCGAGCACGTAGTAGAGGTACTCGTCGTTGAAGTTCATGACGGTGCGGCCCTCGCGCAGGAACGCCGCCGGGTCGCGCTTGCCGATCTCCTTGCCGGTCCAGTAGTCGACCGTCCGGTCCTTGTCGGCGGTGACCTTCCCGTCGGAGAAGAAGCCGTCGTTCCAGGCCTCGATGCGGTTCTTGCCCGCCGCCTTCACGGTCTTCTGCCGGTCGTTGAGCCAGCCGGTCGCCAGGTCCTCGATGGTGCCGCCGGACCCGTACTTCTCGCGCGCGGCCTGCGCCAGCTGCGGGTAGGTGACCTCCGGGTCGCGGGACATCAGCGCCTGGTACTCGTCGCCGCCCAGGTGCCAGTACGCATCGGCGCCCTTGGGGTTGGTGAACAGTGCCGCGTACTCGCGCAGCAGCGAGTCGATGAGCCGGGCGGACTTGGGCTTGGAGATGTCGATCGCGCCCTCGACCGTACGGCCCTCGGCATTGCGCAGCACGAGGTCCGGATAGTGCTCGAGGACGGCGCCCAGGTGGCCGGGCGAGTCGAGCTCCGGGACGACCGAGATGTGCCGGCTCTGCGCGACCTTGATCAGATGCCGCACCTGGTCCTTGGTCAGATGGTCCTCGGAGACGATCTCGGGGTGGGTATCGCTTTGGATACGGAATCCCTGGTCGTCGGAGAAGTGCAGTTGGAACTGGTTCAGCTTGAGGTCGCCGATCTCCTTGATGCGGGCCTCGATCCAGTCGGCGCTGAACGGCTTGCGGGCGTTGTCCAGCGACATACCGCGCTGCGGGCGGTCCGGGCGGTCCTTGATGGTGCCCTCGGGCAGGCCGCCGGCGGCACGTACGGCCTGCTTGACGGTGCGGGTGCCGTAGAAGATTCCGGCGTCGGTCGGGGCCGTCAGAGTGAGCCGGGTGCCGCGGGCGGTGAGGGTGTAGGCCTCGTCGGCGGTGCTGCGGGCGGCCGCGTTGTCCGGCCGGCTCCCCCCGTTCTTCCCCGTCAGCTTCACCTCGATATCACCTGGCCGTACGGTCTGGTCACCCCACACCACCCGCAGCCCGCCCAGATCTTGGGCCATGAGTTGCGCCTCGTCGGCGATGGTGCTTTCTTTCCCCGCGGGCACGACGATCCGGGCTCCCTTGGCCGGGCGCCAGCCGCGTCCGTCCGCCGGGGAGAAGTCGCGTACGGCCGGGATCACGCGTGGCGTGCCGGTGACCGCGGCCCAGGTGGGCGTGGGTGCCGGGCGTTCCTGGGTGCCCGTACTGCCCGGTGGCTGGGAGTCCGCGGCGCCGGAGCAGCCGGTGAGCGCCAGTGCCGAGACGAGCGCCGGGGCGAGCAGCCCGGCCGACCAGGCCGCCGGGGCCCTGCGTGACCTCGGGTGGGTCGGGTTCGACATCGTGCAATCCTCACTTTTCTGGGCGAAGGCATTGCCAGGTGTGCGGGGTCACCGTCCACTAAGTGCGCGAAATCTCTCTCATCCGGGTGAAATTCGCGCATCCATCGGACAGCGGTCGACAAGCGTCGTTAGCGTGGCGTTTCCCACCGTCACCCCCGTCCCAGGGGTCCCGGATTGCAGGCTTTTCGCCGGGGTGCCGTGTCGCATGCAGCGCCGCCACCACGCCCACCTCCACTTCCGTACGCGTCCGGCGTCCGTCCGGTTTCCCCTCCAGCTTCCGTCAGCCGTCCGTCCCGCACCCGCCGAAAGATCCATCCGAACCATCGCCGCCCGGTCCCGCCGCCGTCCAGACCCCGCCCGTATCCCTCCAGCCGCCCATCCGCCCGAGGAGCCCCCGCTGTCCGGTGACACATCGGCCGCCCGGCCGACGACGCTGCCCCCGTTGACCGCCCCGTGCGGCATACGTCCGCACGGCCGGGCCGGGCTGCCGCAGGGCCGGACGGCCGGCGTCGGGCTCGACCGGTTCAACACCGTGCCGCTCGACGATGTGGTGGCCGCGCTGCTGACCTGCTGCGGCTGCAGCCGCTGGGCCGAGCGGATCGCCGCGCACCGCCCGTACCCCGATCTGGATTCGCTGCTGGCCGCCTCCGACGAGGCCTGTTACGACCTCACCCCGGCCGAGGTGGACGAGGCGCTCGCCCGGGAGTCGGTCTCCCCGCACCCGCTGGCCGGTGCCCGCGGGCCCGGCACGCTCGCCGCGCACACCGCCCTGCGGGCCGCGCACGCCGAGTACGAGCGGCGCTTTCGGCATGTCTTCGTCATCTGCCTGGACGGCTACCGCGAGGACGAGCAGCTGGACCAGGTGCTCTGCGCCATCCGCACCCGGCTGGGCAACGAACCGGACGAGGAGCGGGCCGTCACCGCCGACGAACTGCGCCGGCTCACCCGCGGCAGGCTGGCGCGACTCGCCGCATCTCACCCGTGAGCCGCGGCGCCCCACAGGCGAAGTGCGGCTTCTTTCCCGTAACGTCCCGGTTGGTACTTGTGTGATAGCCCGTTGGTGGCTGTTTGATCACACCTAAGGACCCCCGCGCAAGGAACCGACAATGCGTCGCTACGATGTCGAAGGCCGGTGGACCGTACCCGGCCGGGCCGAACCGACAGAGAAGCCGGCGCGGCCCCAATCCCCGCTCCCGGAGGGTTTTTCCGTGCCGGCTGGAACGCTGTACCGCGGCCGGGAAGGCATGTGGTCCTGGGTGGCTCATCGAGTCACTGGCGTCCTCATCTTCTTCTTCCTGTTCGTACACGTCCTCGACACCGCTCTCGTCAGGGTCTCTCCCGAGGCCTACGACGACGTCGTTGCGACTTACAAGACACCTCTCGTCAACGTGATGGAGTACGGCCTGGTGGCCGCCATCCTCTTCCACGCACTCAATGGCCTGCGGGTCATCGCGGTCGACTTCTGGGCCAAGGGCCCGAAGTACCAGAAGCAGATGCTGTGGACCGTCATGGGTGTCTGGGTCGTGCTGATGGCCGGTGCCTTCTACCCCGTGCTGCAGCACACCCTGCGCACGCTGTTCGGGAGCTGATGACGCGAGATGTCTGCTGAAACGACTCCTGTGAACGACGCGTCCCTTTACGACGTGGACCACCCGGCTCCGGTGATCGAGCCGCCGCGCAAGCGCACCGGCAAGACCCCGAAGTCGACCCGGACCAACTTCGAGCTGTACGGCTGGCTGTTCATGCGGCTGTCCGGCATCGTCCTGGTCGTCCTGGTCCTGGGCCACCTGCTGATCCAGCTGATGCTGGACGGCGGCGTCTCCAAGATCGGCTTCGCGTTCGTGGCCGGCCGCTGGGCCTCGCCGTTCTGGCAGGCATGGGACCTGGTCATGCTGTGGCTCGCCATGCTGCACGGCGCCAACGGCCTGCGCACCGTCATCAACGACTACGCGCAGCGGGACAACACCCGCTTCTGGCTGAAGATGCTGCTCTACACCGCCACGGTGTTCACCGTCCTTCTGGGCACGCTGGTGATCTTCACCTTCGACCCGAACATCCGCTAGGCCCCGGGGCTGAGGTAACGACCAATGCAGATCCACAAGTACGACACCGTCATCGTCGGCGCCGGCGGCGCGGGCATGCGTGCGGCCATCGAGTCGACCAAGCGCAGCCGCACCGCGGTCCTGACGAAGCTCTACCCGACCCGCTCCCACACCGGCGCCGCACAGGGCGGCATGGCCGCCGCCCTCGCGAACGTCGAGGAGGACAACTGGGAGTGGCACACCTTCGACACGATCAAGGGCGGCGACTACCTGGTCGACCAGGACGCCGCCGAGATCCTCGCGAAGGAGGCCATCGACTCGGTCCTCGACCTCGAGAAGATGGGCCTGCCGTTCAACCGCACCCCGGACGGCACGATCGACCAGCGCCGCTTCGGCGGTCACTCCCGTAACCACGGTGAGGCCCCGGTCCGCCGGTCCTGCTACGCCTCGGACCGCACCGGCCACATGATCCTCCAGACGCTGTACCAGAACTGCGTCAAGGAGGGCGTGGAGTTCTTCAACGAGTTCTACGTGCTCGACCTGCTGCTCCAGGACGTCGACGGCGTCAAGAAGTCCGCGGGCGTCGTCGCGTACGAGCTGGCGACCGGCGAGATCCACGTCTTCCAGGCGAAGGCGATCATCTTCGCGTCCGGCGGCACCGGCAAGTTCTTCAAGGTGACCTCCAACGCGCACACCCTGACCGGTGACGGCCAGGCCGCCGCCTACCGCCGCGGGCTGCCGCTGGAGGACATGGAGTTCTTCCAGTTCCACCCGACGGGCATCTGGCGCATGGGCATCCTGCTGACGGAGGGCGCCCGTGGTGAGGGCGGCATCCTCCGTAACAAGGACGGCGAGCGCTTCATGGAGAAGTACGCGCCGGTCATGAAGGACCTTGCCTCGCGTGACGTCGTCTCCCGCTCCATCTACACGGAGATCCGGGAAGGCCGCGGCTGCGGTCCGGAGGGCGACCACGTCTACCTGGACCTGACGCACCTCCCGCCGGAGCAGCTGGACGCCAAGCTGCCCGACATCACCGAGTTCGCGCGGACCTACCTCGGTATCGAGCCGTACACGGACCCGATCCCGATCCAGCCGACCGCGCACTACGCCATGGGCGGCATCCCGACCAACGTCGAGGGCGAGGTGCTGTCCGACAACACCACCGTCGTGCCGGGCCTGTACGCCGCCGGCGAGGTCGCCTGTGTCTCCGTCCACGGCGCCAACCGCCTGGGTACCAACTCCCTCCTGGACATCAATGTCTTCGGCCGCCGGGCCGGCATCGCGGCCGCGGAGTACTCGGCCACGGCCGACTACGTCGAGCTGCCCGAGGACCCGGCGCAGCTCGTCGCCGACCAGGTGGAGCGGCTGCGTACCTCCACCGGCACCGAGCGGGTGGCGGAGCTGCGCAAGGAGCTCCAGGAGTGCATGGACGCCAATGTGATGGTGTTCCGCACCGAGCAGACGATCAAGACGGCCGTCGAGAAGATCGCCGAGCTGCGCGAGCGGTACCTGAACGTGTCCATCCAGGACAAGGGCAAGCGGTTCAACACCGACCTGCTGGAGGCCGTCGAGCTGGGCAACCTGCTCGACCTGGCCGAGGTCATGGCGGTGTCCGCACTGGCCCGCAAGGAGTCCCGCGGCGGTCACTACCGCGAGGACTACCCCAACCGCGACGACGTCAACTTCATGCGGCACACCATGGCGTACCGCGAGGTGGGCGCAGACGGCGCCGAGTCGATCCGCCTCGACTACAAGCCGGTCGTGCAGACCCGCTACCAGCCGATGGAGCGTAAGTACTGATGAGCACCCCGACTGTGGACAAGCACTCCGCGGCGCTGGATGCGGCCGAGGACGGCGCATCCCACATGATCACGGTCACCTTCCGGATCCGCCGGTTCAACCCGGAGGTCTCGGAGGACGCCGGCTGGGAGGACTTCCAGCT
The DNA here is from genome assembly GCF_040651455.1 of Streptomyces sp. NPDC048483. Taxonomy (NCBI): domain Bacteria; kingdom Bacillati; phylum Actinomycetota; class Actinomycetes; order Kitasatosporales; family Streptomycetaceae; genus Streptomyces; species Streptomyces sp. NPDC048483. Next base: position 35,433 of record NZ_JBEZJZ010000011.1, on the reverse strand, counting down.
GGAGATCGACCCCAAGGAGCGCGTCCTGGACGCCCTCCACAAGATCAAGTGGGACCAGGACGGTTCGCTGACCTTCCGGCGTTCCTGCGCCCACGGCATCTGCGGCTCCGACGCCATGCGCATCAACGGCCGTAACCGCCTGGCCTGCAAGACGCTGATCAAGGACATCAACCCCGAGAAGCCGATCACCGTCGAGGCCATCAAGGGCCTGACGGTGCTGAAGGACCTTGTCGTCGACATGGAGCCCTTCTTCCAGGCGTACCGGGACGTGATGCCGTTCCTGATCACCACCGGAAACGAGCCGACCCGCGAGCGCCGGCAGTCCGCCGAGGACCGCGAGCGCTTCGACGACACCACCAAGTGCATCCTGTGCGCCGCCTGCACGTCCTCGTGCCCGGTGTTCTGGAACGACGGCCAGTACTTCGGCCCGGCGGCGATCGTCAACGCGCACCGCTTCATCTTCGACAGCCGTGACGAGGGTGGCGAGCAGCGGCTCGAGATCCTCAACGACAAGGACGGCGTCTGGCGCTGCCGGACGACCTTCAACTGCACGGACGCCTGCCCGCGCGGTATCGAGGTCACCAAGGCGATTCAGGAGGTGAAGCGAGCGCTGATCACGCGCCGCTTCTGAGCCTCGCCCCTATGAGGGCCGGTACGTCCCTGAGGGCCTCGCTTCCGTACGAACGGAGGCGGGGCCCTTCGGCGTTCCCGGGTAACGGCGTCTCCGTTCCCGCCGCCGGATAGACCAGCACCGGCGGCAGTTCGTCGTCCGCCAGCGCCACCGGGTCGTCCCGGCAGAAGTACGAGGGGACGAAGACCAGCCCCCGGCCCTCCAGATGCAGGTCCCGCTCCACCGGGTAGCCGACCTCCAGCACCGGTGGCCGCCACCGCATCACCGGCCCGAACGTCCGCAGCATCGCCTCCGCCCCGGCCTCGCCCAGGGCATGCCGGCGCAGCGCCCGGTCCCTGCCGACCCGTTCGGCGATCCGCGGCCAGCCCGGTGCGATGGCGTGGTGGTGGTAGGTGCGCAGGCTGCGGGCGAGATGGCGCAGCGCGGCCGGTTCGCCCGCCGCGATGTCGCGCGTCCAGCCCGGCAGCGCCCGCTGTCCGGCCAGTACGGTCAGCTCGACGCGCAGCCGCGCGCGCGGGGTGCTCATCACGGCCTCCAGGCCCGGCTCGACGCCGTCCGAGGCGGCGGGCGGGGTGAGGAAATCCGGGAAGTAGCCGTGCTGCGGGACCAGCGGGAACAGGGTGCGCAGCGGTCCCGGGCCATGGCGCACCGCATGCCGGCGCCAGGCGGCCAGCGCGGGCTCGGCCCGGCTCTCGCGCAGGGCGTGCAGGCTCAGGACGGTCTCCCACAGCGGGTCGGCCCCCTCTGCCACTCTCGTACGGGCCAGGTCCTGCGTGGTGAAGTGCACTCGGAGCACGTCATCCCCCGGTGTTCGGGATCCCCGGTGTCCGGGGCCCGCCGCTCCCCCCGAGCGGCGTGCACACGAGGATCCGTCCGCCGGTGGCTTGCCGCAAGCGAGACACGCGGGCGGGGTGGTTGAAAGTTGACCGAGTGGTGCGGGTGACCGGTCAGGCCGACCGCAGCGCCATCATGGCCAGCGCCTCGTCCTGGGCCGACCGCTCCCGCATGACCTGCACATACGCCCCGAGCATGGCCCGGCGCCGCTCCAACTCGGCTATTTCTGCGTCGAGTTGGGCCATTTGCCGGCCCAGGCGGCGCTCGCACATTCCCCGGACACCACCGCCGACCTGCTGGGCACGCAGCCCCGGCCCTGGTGATCACCGCGGCACAGGCACCGCTCGTTCACCCGTCCAACTCCCGCTATTTGGCCGACCACATTCCCGGCGCCGAATACGCCGAAATCGCCACCACCCATCTGCCGATGCTGGAGCGCCCCAAGGAGGGGCAGGCCCTGATCGAGGAATTCCTCACCGGCACCGACCGCGACGCCCGTCTGAGCCGCGCGACGTGTCCCCGATCGGACTTCTCGGGCACGGCCCCTCGGTTTCAGTCGTGGGGGAAGCCGTGCTCTCGCAGCCCATCCATTAGATAGCGATGCGCTGTATACTGATCGTTATGGTCGCCACCTTGCGCACGAACAGCACCATCGCGTTCCGGTGCGCCTTTCACGTGGTGTGGTGCCCGAAGTACCGGCGACGCGTCCTCGGCGGACGGATCGACGCACGGCTGAAACAGATCATCCGCGAGGTGATCGACGAGAAGGGCGCGTGGCTGATTCAGTTGGAGGTCATGCCCGACCACGTCCACCTGCTGGTCGAAGTAGACCCGCAGTACGGAATCCACCGCCTCGTGAAGGCCATCAAGGGCCGCTCCTCCCGCGTGCTGCGTGAGGAATACCCGGCGCTGAAGTCCCGCCTGCCCACGCTGTGGACCAACTCCTACTTCGTCGCCACCGTCGGCGAAGCACCGCTGGACGTCGTGAAGAAGTACGTCGAAGACCAGAAGAACCGCTGAGGGGAGGGAACCATGCTGACCGGACGCAAGTACCGCGCCTACTTGGAGCAGAATCAGGCCGAGTACGCCGAGACCATCGGCGGCGCCTGCCGGTCGGTATGGAACACCGGACTCGAACAGCGCCGCGGCTACCGGAGGCGTGGCGCGTGGATCAACTACCGCGAGCAGGCCCGGGAACTCGCGGAGGCCAAGAGAGAGCACACTTGGCTCAAGCTGGTTCCGGGCCACTGTCTCCAGCAGACCCTCATGGACCTGGACAAGGCGTGCCGCACCCACGGTACGTGGAAGGTCAACTGGCGTGGCAAGGGCGGCAAGCACTTCTGGTCCCCGGCCTTCCGGTTCCCCGAGGGCAACAAGATCCGCGTGGAGCGGATCGGGCGGAAGTGGGGGCGGGCGAAACTTCCGAAGATCGGCTGGGTGAAATTCCGCTGGTCCCGCCCGCTCGGTGGCGCCGTGCGCAGCGCGACGCTGAAGCGCGACGGGAGGCACTGGTACCTGTCCTTCCTCGTGGAGACCGGCAAGCCCGAGCCGACCGTGTCCCTTGCGCGGGGTCGGGTGGGTATCGACCGTGGCGTGGCGGTGGCAGTAGCTACGTCGGACGGCAGGTTCTTCGACCGGGAGTTCCTGACTCCTGGCGAGCGCCAGCGGCTCCTCCGCCTGGAACGCCAGCGCAACCGGTGCCAGCAGCGCTCCAAGCGTCGGGAGGCCGTGAAGGCGAAGATCCGTGTCATCCGGCGCAGGGAGCGTGACCGCCGTGCGGCCTTCCACGCGCAGACCGCCGCCGCTGTGGTGCACGGTAACGGCCTGGTCGTGCTGGAAGCCCTGAACGCGAGGGGTATGACCGCCAGTGCGAAGGGCACCGTCGCGGAGCCCGGCACGAACGTTGCGCAGAAGGCCGGCCTGAACAGAGCCATCCTGGACAAGGGCTGGCACAGTCTCGAACTTGCTGTACGGAACGTTGCCCGCCGTATGGGCGTGACCGTACGTACCGTCAACCCCGCCTACACCAGTCAGACGTGCCCCGCGTGCGAGATGGTGGACGCGGACTCTCGCGAGAGCCAAGCGAAGTTCGTGTGCACCGCCTGCGGACGCCGCGAGCACGCCGACACCGTGGGTGCGAAGAACACACTGGCCCGGGGACATTCGGGTCACAGGGCGTGGAGACCTCGGGGCTGCCCGGTCCGTGAAGCGTCAACCAGCGTGAACCCGCAAGGTATTAACGCTCCAGCCGTTGAGGTTGGAATCCCCCGGCTTTAGCCGTGGGGAGGATCGTCAATAGGGTCATCGGCGTGGACGGGACGACGACACAATGAGCAGCAGTGACGAGGTGCCGACGGCGGAAAACCCGCGCAAGTCCGGTGCCGGGCTGGGCAAGCTGGGTGGCAACCCCGCCACCAAGAGCGAGCAGACCCGGCGGCTGATCCTGGAGACCGCACTGCGCCTCTTCCGGGAGCGGGGCTACGACAAGACCACCATGCGGGCCATCGCCCAGGAGGCCGGGGTCTCCGTCGGCAACGCGTACTACTACTTCGCGTCCAAGGAGCACCTGGTCCAGGGCTTCTACGACCAGATGGCCGAGGAGCACACGGCTGCCGTGCAGGACGTCCTCGCCCGGGAGACCGGACTGGCGCGGCGGCTGCGCGGGGTGCTGCTGGCCTGGCTGGACATCGCCGAGCCGTACCACGAATTCGCCGCCCAGTTCTTCAAGAACGCCGCCGACCCGGCCAGCCCGCTCAGCCCCTTCTCCGACGCGTCCGAGGGCCCCCGGGAGGCCGTGATCGACCTGCACCGCCGCCTTCTGGCCGGCGCCGACATCAAGGCGGACCCCGAACTCGCCGCCCAGCTCCCCCGGTTGCTCTGGCTTCAGCAAATGGGCCTGGTTCTCTACTGGGTCCACGACCGCTCCGAGAACTGCACCCGCAGCCGCGCCCTGGTGGAACGCACGTCACCCCTGGTCGCCCGCGCCATCGCGGCCTCGCGCTTCCGCGTACTGCGCCCTCTGGTGCGTGAAGTGACGGACGTGTTGAGCGAGTTCCTGCTTCCGGCCGGGCAGCGCGCCGCCTCCTCGGGGCGCCGCGCCCGACCGGCGAACCCTGAGAACGTCACCGACAACTCATGACTTTCGTCGGTACCGGGCGTGACCGGCCCGTACCTACGCTTGGATCATGAACCGATTCCGCCGTAGTGCAACCGTTTTGGCCGCTCTGACGCTGGCCGTGACGCTCCCGCTGCCGATCGCCGCGGCCGGCGCTGCCGTCGCCGCACCGCCGTCCCCCGCCACCGCTTCGGCCCCCGTTTCCCCCTCCGTCCAGCTCGAGCTCCCGCGCCCCACCGGTCCGTACGCGATCGGGCGCGACACCCTGCATCTCGTCGACGCCTCGCGCCGGGATCCGTGGGTGCCGTCCGCCGGCGCACGCGAGCTGATGGTGTCGATGTACTACCCGGCGCGCCATGGCAGCGGTGGCGCCACCGCACCCTACATGACCACCAAGGAGGCCCAACTCCTCCTGGAGAAACAGAAGTTGGGCAAGGAATTCCCGCCCGAGCTGCTCTCCGGCACCCGTACGCACGCCCACACCTCCGCCCGCCCCCTGGTCGGCAAACACCCCCTGGTGGTCCTCTCCCCGGGCTTCACCCTCAACCGCGCCACGCTGACCCTCCTCTCGGAGGAACTGGCGTCCCGCGGCTATGTCGTGGCCCTTCTCGACCACGCCTATGAATCCTTCGGTACGGCGTTCCCCTGCGGCCGCACCCTCACCTGCGTCGCCTGCGACGCGGTGGAGAACGCCCCGAGGCAGGAGGCCGCGAAGAAGCTGATGGCCAAGGTCGCCGATGGCCGCGCGGCCGATATCTCCTTCGCGATCGATGAACTGACCGGCCGACGCCACGGCGCCGCGCACTCCCCCGCCGGGAAGTACGCGCGCATAATCGACCCCCGTCGCATCGGAGCGGCCGGGCATTCCATCGGCGGCAACAGCGCGGCCGCCGCCATGGCGGGCGATCGGCGCATCCGCGCCGGGGTGAACATGGACGGCACCTTCTTCTCCCCCGTCCCCCGCGGCGGCCTCGACGGACGCCCGTTCCTGATGCTCGGCAGCAAGGCCGGCCACTCCCCCGATTCCGAGGACACCAGCTGGCCGGAGGACTGGCAGAAGCTGGACGGCTGGAAGCGCTGGCTGACCGTGGCAGACGCCGGCCACTTCACCTTCATCGACCTGCCCGTCCTCGGGGCGCAGGTCGGGGTGTCGGATCCCTCGGCCCCGCTCTCCGGCAAGCGGTCCGGCGAGATCACCCGGGACTATGTGGGTGCTTTCTTCGACCAGCAGCTGCGGGGTGTGCACCGGCCGTTGCTGGACGGGCCGACGGCCGGGAACCCGGAGGTCATCTTCAACTCACCCTGAGAACACCACTGCCGCCCGTGTCCGACACGGGCGGCAGCGTGAGGGCTTGCGCTTCAGCGTCTGCGCCCCGTCAACGGCTTCGGACCGGGCTCAGCCCCAGGCCTGGCCGTTTGCGCCCTTACGGCGGCGGACGACGATGACGGCAACGACGATTCCGATGACGACCAGCGCACCTACGCCGATGCCGCCGTAGAGCATGGCCGTCTTGGCCGTCTTCTTGGCGCCCGCCGGCGGGTCGGCGTCGGACGCGCCGGCGTCCAGCTTCGATGACGCCTTGTCCTTGGGCATCGGCAGCGGGCCCTCCTTCGAGCCCGGCGCGATGTCCTTCCGCAGCGCCGGGCCGGGCTGGATGTAGCCGTAGCCGTAGTGCTCGTCCGGCAGCTTGAGGTGCTTGTCCTTCTCGTCCTGCGCCAGGCCGGCCGTCTTCACCAGACGGTTGGCGAGCTGGCCGGGCGTGAGGTCGGGGAACTTCTCCTTGAGGAGGGCCACCAGGCCGGAGACGTAGGCGGTGGCCTGCGAGCTGCCCTGCGTGGTCCGGTAACCCGAGTCGCTCTTGCCGTCGGCAACCGGGATCTTCACCCCGGGCGCGAGCAGATCCGTGTCGGAGTTGTAGTTGTTGAACTCGGCCGCCTTGCCGAACTCGTCGACCGCACCCACGCCGATCACCCCGGGGCAGCCCACCGGATATTGCTTGTCGGTCACGGCGTCGTTACCCACGCCGGACACCACCACTGCGCCCTTCGAGAGGGCGTAGTTGATGGAGTCGCACTGGTCGCCGCCCTCAATCCCGGCGTAGGACATGTTCAGGACATTGGCGCCATGGTCCACGGCCCAGCGGGTGGCCTGGGCGCTCTTGCCGAAGGACGGGATGGGGAGGATCTTGGCGCCGGGCGCCAGCCCCTTGACGCCTTCAGAGCCGCCCGGACCGTGCCCGTGTCCCGCGATGATCGAGGCCATGGCGGTGCCGTGGTCACGAATGTCCTTCTCGTGCTCCTCGAGGTGTTTCGCACCCTCGGCCTCGGCTTCCTTGCCGAATTCCGGTTCCGGCAGGAGCTGCCCCTTCAGGTCCTGGTGGGTCTCCCGGAAGCCACTGTCGATCACGGCCACCGTCACGCCCTTCCCGGTGGCCTCCTTCCACAGCTGCTCGGCCCCGAACGCCTCCAACGGCCACTGACTCTTACGCGCTTGGTCTGCGGAGGCAGTGCCGCTTGCGGTGAACAGCAGCGCTCCGGTCAGCGCAGCACCCACCGTCGCGCCCAGTGTTCGGGTGACCCTCATCCTTGGCTCCTTGTCGCTGTGCTGTCCGGACGGCAGTGTTCCATTCGCAGACTGGCCCCGCACCCTCGGGTGCGGGGCCAGTCCCTACAAGCCGCCGTACGACGATGTCATCCGTCTACTCGATGACGCGTGGCACCACATTCCGCTGCGGAGTCCACGTCTCTTCGTCCTCCACCAGGTAGTCGGGACGCTGCTGGCCGCCGCGCTCCTTCTGGTTGTCCTTGCCCTTTGCTCCAGGGGCGCCCATGCCCGCCTGCTTGCCGCCACGGCTGCGGTGCAGACCCGAGCCGCCCTGCTTGGCGCCGCCGGCGGGGCCACCGGGCTTGCCGGCCATGCCGCCACGGGTACGCGCCTGCGCACCGCTGCGTCCTGCCGTGCCCGCCGCGCCGCCCTTGGCACCGCTCGCGGCGCCGGAGCCCGGCATGCCGCCACGCATACCGCCGGCACCGGGCGCACCACGCCCGCCACCGGGCCGCAGGCCGCCTCCCGGCACGCCCAGGGGACCCGGCGGCATCACGGGAACGCCCAGGCCGTCGCCCGGACCATGTCCGCCACGGGGCGGGCCGCCCTGGTATCCACCGGAAACCGGCGGCGGGGCCATGGTGTTGCCCTGCAGGCCGTCGAGCCCGGTGTGCACCGGCAGGTCCGGCCGGTTGACCTTGGGGCCGTCGAAACCGGGAGGGACGGCTCCGCCACCCACGCCATTGGGCGCGTGCGGTGTGACCGCGGACGGGTCCGGGTGGGCCCTGTCGTTCGTATCGGGCATGCGCACCGGGTGCGGATTCGGGGGGCCGGCGGGCTCCTTCGGCCAGTCGCCGTGGAGGCCGTCGTCGCCGCTCTCGACGAAGCCACCGGTGTGCTGGCTGTAGTGATGGGCCAGCTCATCCATCACGATGACCGCCTCGACCTGGCGCTCCTTGCTCAGGGACAGTTTGTCCCGGTTGAGGTCGAGCGCCTGGCGGGCGTCCATGTTCGGGTTCGCCATGTCCCGGTGGAACTGGGCGTCGTCGCCTTCCTTGTCCTTGAACTTGTCCCAGTTGCCCGGGTCATGGATCTTGGACATGGCCTTCTGGGACTGGCGAAGGTTGTGCGCGAGGCCGATCTCCGGACCCGAATCGCGCGAACCGATCAGCGACGTCTCGGTTCTCCGAGCATGCCGGTAGGTCCTGTCGATCTTGCCGAGCACCTTGAGGGCTTCCCTGCGGAACGCATCGGCCGCCGAGCCTTCCCAGTGCGCCGACGCGTGATCGACGGCATCCATGAACTTCTTACGGATGCCACTGTGCCCGTCCGGCCCCCCGAGCAGATCGGCGGACTTACGCCAGTGATCGCCGGCGGTCTCGAGCGTCTCGGGGTTGGCGTTCGCGATCATCTTCCGGAGCGCGTTGATGCCGTGGTGGTGAAAGTCGGAAGGAGAGTGCGGAGTGAGGCGCTGGCCCTTGAACGACTTCAGCCGTTCTTCTCGCTTGTGCTGGTCCTCCTCCTCGCGATGCTTCTGCATCGCCTGAGCATTGTGGTACTCCTCCGCCGCGCTAACCACGTCGGCCCCCCTTCATCCTCGTCCCTCACGATCTCGTCCCTGCGGCGCCGTGGCAGGTCAGCCGTTCATCGAGGCCTTGGTCTGGTGATCCTGGTCCTCGTAGGCGCCGCGGCTCGCCTCCGTCTTCCCGCTGAACTGGTGGGTGAGGTGGTTGAGCGCCTTGATGACGTCCGTCAGGTACGTCTGCATGCGGTCATGCGCATGGGAGAGTTCCTCGGCCTCACCGAAATCGACACCGAATGCCGACTTCGGGATGTTCGTGCCGTACTCCACCTTCTGGCTGGTTTCATCCATATCGCCCTGAAGGTGCCTGAGCTGACGCACCACACCGTCCAGCTCATCGAGATCAACCTTGAAATGCTTGCCCATGACCACTCTCCCCGTAACCGCACGCCGTGCCGGGCCCCCGTCGCATCACCTGCCACGCCAACCCGTCCCACTGTCACGGTAGGGGCAGCACACAACGTAAAGACAATCAAGAATACGAAGTTGATGGCCGAAACAGCAAGATCGTAAGTCGTGATCTGTCCGATTCAGGGCACAATGCGACCGCACTTTGTAGACAGTCCGTTACCAAGTACCCGCGCGATACGTCATTACCCCTTCCGGGGCCCACGAACTACGCCCGCATCGAGGCAAGTTCGACGATGGTGACGTCCGGCGGCGCCCCCACTCGCACCGGCGGCCCCCAGGCACCCGCCCCTCGCGTGACATACAGCTGGGTGTCGCCGTAGCGCGCCAGGCCCGCGACGGTGGGATTGGTGGCCGCGGCGAGGTAGGTGACGGGCCACATCTGGCCGCCGTGGGTGTGGCCGGAGAGCTGCAGATCGACGCCGTGTCGGACGGTGTCGTGGATGGTGACGGGCTGGTGCGCCAGCAGGACGACGGCGCGGGTCGTGTCCCGTCCGCCGAGAGCCCGCCTGTAGTCCGGGCCCGCATGCTCGCTCTCGCCCGCCAGGTCGTTGATCCCCGCGAGGTCGAAACCGGGGAGTTCGGTGCGCGCATTTTCCAGTGGGTGCACACCCAATTCCCGTACGTAATCGACCCATTGGGCCGCCCCCGAGTAATACTCGTGATTTCCGGTGACGAAGTACGCCCCCTGCCGGGATTGCAGTTCGCGCAGCGGCTCGGCGGCCGGGCCGAGGTCGGGGACGCTGCCGTCCACCAGGTCGCCGACGATGGCCACCAGATCGGGGCTGGTCCGGTTGATCGTGTCGACGATGCGCCGGGTGTGGGCGCGGCCCAGGACCGGGCTCAGGTGGATGTCACTGACGACGGCGATACGGAAGCCGTGCGCGGCGCGCGGCAGTTTGGCGAGCGGGACGGTGACCCGTTTGACGCGGGGCCCGCGGAGGGTTGTCGCGGCGCCGTAGCCGACGGTGGCCACGGCGGCGAGGGACGCACCGGCCGCGACCGCCCGCGCGACGAAGAGCCGGCGGGGCGGGGCGGGGAGCGGCTGCGTGGCGGGGGTATCGGGCGGGAGGAGCGTGGCGGGCGAGGGCGCGGACGACGGGGAGGGCTCGGACGCGGGCGCCGTGACAGGAGCCACGGCCGGCGCGGTCCGCGCCCCGGCCCCCCGCTCCCGGACCGCCCGCAGCCACACCCCCCGTACAACCTCTCCCACCAGCAACGCCAGCACCAGATAGAGCACCAGCGCCAGCCACAGATAACCGGGCCAGGCCAGCACCTGCTGGAGGGCGAACGGTGCGCCAAGGCGCCCGGCGAGCAGTGCGGCGAGGGCAATGACCGGGAGGGCGAAGGCGGCGACGGTGCCCGTACGGCGGACCCGGCTGCCCGGCGCGGTCGTGTCGCGGACCAGGCGGCACCACAGATAGCGGTGCACCCCGCCGAACACCCCAAGGACCGGGACCAAGATCAAGGCGAAGATCACGCCAACTCCCAGGCTGGTGCGCGCCTGCCGACCCGGCACGCTGTAGCGCCCAACGGTAAGCGAGCCGCGGGAAGCCACCGGGGAAACGAAGGGAATCGCAGGGACGCAAAGGGGGCCGGCGGCGGAAATTCCGGCCGGCCCGGCGGAGGAGAGCTTTCACGTCGGACACGGCGGCACCTCCACCAAGCAGTGGAATATTAAACAGTTGACAGGGAGACGCCCCTGTGAGGAATGGTCGGCCGGGTAAGCGTCACCAAGAGGCACCCGGGCAATGGCAGCCATCCGAAATCCGGGCTCTGGGAATCCGTCCGCCATCTGCTACATTCCAGCGGCGCAACCCTGAACCCCCCACACCGGGTCGCCAACTCCCGGTTCCTGTCTAGGAATTCAATGTCGTTGCATCCCCATGCGGCGGAGCTGGACTCCGCCGGAATACGGCGTCACACCATGACGCCGTCCCGCTTACCCGACCGCGCCGGATCCGCGTTATGGGCCCATTGCCTGTGCCATTGCCAGTGCCATTGCCAGTGCCATTGCCAGTGCCATTGCCAGTACCTTTGCCTTCGCCCGTGCCGCGAGCCCGCCCATGCGCCCCCTGTATAACCCGGCCGGCCTCGACGACGACCTGCGAGTAGCGCTGGTCGAGCTGCAAGCGGGCCGTTGGAAGGCCGCACAGAATCTGTTACGCGATACGGGCGCGCAATGGGCGCTGCGGACCTCCCGCACACAGATGCTCGCCGTTGCCGCCGCCCGCTCCGATGTGGTCGATGTCTGGCTCGCCGAGGAGCCGGAAAGCTATGACGCGCTGGTGATGCATGCGCGGGTTTCCGCCGAACGTGCCCTGCGTGCGCACCGCCGGCAGCACGCCGCCGGCGCCGCGGGGTTCGACGACAAGGCGCGGCAGGCGGCGCTGCGGGCCGCGCGCTGGTCGTCGCGGGACCCCGTGCCGTGGATATGCCTGCTCGCCCTGGCGCAGACCGACGGGCGCCAGCAGCGGCCCGAGCACCGCGAGTGGTCGGCCGAGCCGATGCTGCCGAGTGGCCCCTGGGGGCTGCTGCACCAGATCCACCAGCGCGACCCCTGCAACCGCGAGGCCTACCACCGGGTCCTGCAGTTCCTCCTCTCGCGCGATGTGCCGCGGTCCGCGTCCCTCGCCGCGGTCTTCGACTTCGGGCGATGGGTGGCGTCGTGGTCGCCATACGACTCGCCGCTGCTGCTGTTGCCGGCGTATGCGCAGATCGAGCAGGCCCGTCAGCAGCGGGCCGCGGGCCGGGCCGACCCCCTGTGGCGGCGTACGTGGACGGACGAGCCCACCTTTACGTACACGCTCAAGGCCTTCCACGGGTGGTTCCGGACGGCGGATCCGGCACTGCGTTCGCTGACCGACCTCCATCATCTGGCCTTTGCGCTGTGGGTGAGCCACCAGTTCCTGGAGGCGGCCGAGGTGTTCGAGGCGATGGGCCCCTACGCGGCGCGCGAACCCTGGCTCTCCGTCAGCGGGGAGCCGACAGGGCCGGACGGCGGTGAGGCGTTGTTTCTACGGTCCCAGAGAGAGTCGATGTCCTTCGCGCGCACACACGCGGACCGCACGCACGCGGACCGCACCCACGCGGACCACACGTACGCCCACCCCACGCACGCATACCCCACGCAGGCGAACCGCCCCCCACCTGCCCATCCTTAGCCTCTGACCTCAACTCCACCTCTGCCAAGCCAAGTTCATAGCCCGACCCCCAACCTCACCCCCCATCCCCCCACACCCCCTCCCATCCCCTGGAGGTTGTTCAGTGTTCCGCAAAAACCCGCCGCGCCGTCCCCACGGCACTGCGGCGGATGATGTGTACCTGCGCGAGCTCGGTTACGAGCCGGTGCTGACCCGCCGTATGGGTCCGTTCGGCAACTTCGCCATCAGTTTCTCCGTCATCAGCGTCCTGTCCGGGTGCATGACCCTGTACGGCTTCGGGCTGAACACGGGCGGGCCGGCCGTGATGATGTGGGGCTGGGTCGCGGTCGGCTTCATGGTGATGTTCGTCGGCGCCGGACTGGCCGAGGTGACCTCCGCCTATCCGACCTCCGGCGCGCTGTACTTCCAGGCGGAACAGCTCGGCGGCCGCAAGTTCGGCTGGTACACCGGCTGGCTCAATCTCCTCGGGCTGCTCGGTGCGATCGCCGGTATCGACTACGGGGCCGCGCTGTTCACCGGCGCCTTCCTGAACCTGCAGTTCGGGTTCACGCCGACCGAGGGCAAGACCTTGGTGATCTACCTGATCATCCTCGCCCTGCATGCGACCCTGAACCTGTTCGGGGTCCGGCTGGTCAGCATTCTCAACAGCATCAGCGTCTGGTGGCATCTCGCCGGCGTCACCGTGATCGTCGGCGTACTGGCCCTGGTGCCCGCGCACCACCAGTCCCCGGGCTTTGTCTTCGGCCACTTCGTCAATGACACCGGCTGGTCCAGCCCGCTCTACGTCACCCTGCTCGGCCTGCTGCTCGCGCAGTACACCTTCTGCGGCTACGACGCCTCGGCGCATCTGTCCGAAGAGACCACCAATGCGCAGGTGTCCGCGGCCCGCGGCATCATGCGGGCGATCGGCTGGTCGTGGGTGGCCGGCTTCATCCTGCTGGGCGGGCTCACCTTCGCCATCCAGGATTACGCGGGAACGGTGGGCACGGCGACGGCGGTTCCGCCCGCCCAGATCTTCCTGGACGCGCTCGGGGCGGGCGGCGCCAAGGCGCTGCTGCTGATCGTGATCGCCGCCCAGCTGTTCTGCGGCAACGCCGAGACGGCCGCGGCCTCCCGGATGGTGTTCGCCTTCAGCCGGGACGGCGCGCTGCCGGGCTCGCGGCTGTGGCGGCGGGTGCACTCGCGCACCGGCACCCCGCGCAACGCCGTATGGCTGGCCGTCTGCGTCGCCGCCGTACTCGCCCTGCCGAGCCTCTACAGCCCGACCGCCTACGCGGCGATCACCAGCATCAACGTCATCGGCATCACCCCCGCCTACGCCATCCCGATCTATCTCCGCGTGCGGAACCGCAACAAGTTCCGCCCCGGCCCGTGGAATCTGGGCCGGTGGGGAGTGCCGGTCGGCTGTGTCGCGGTGACCTGGGTGGTGTTCGTGACCGTGCTGTTCTGTCTGCCGCAGAGCCGCCCGGACAACGGCGCGCTGTTCTCCGTCGAGACCTTCAACTACGCGCCGGTCGCGCTGCTGTGCGTCCTCCTGCTGGCCTGGATCTGGTGGCGGGTCGCCGGACGGCGCTCCTATGAGGTGCCCGCCCATGACTTCGACCGCTCGGCGGACCGCTTCGAGGAGGAAGTCGTATGACCGACGACGCCGATGCTCCCGACGCCCCCGAGGACCCCGGCCCCGCCGGCCGCCTCACCCTCTCCCGGCTCCGGGCGCTGGCCGACGCCGGCCGCATCGACACGGTGCTGCTGGCCCTCCCCGACCTCCAGGGACGGCTGAAGGGCAAGCGCTACGACGTCCGGCACTTCCTCGGGCGCATCGCCCGCGGCGGCGCCGAGATGTGTGCGTATGTGCTGGCCACGGACGTCGACATGAACCCCGTGGACGGCTTCGCGCTGGCGTCGTGGGAGACCGGCTACCAGGATCTGGAGGTGCGCCCGGACCTGGCGACGCTGCGCACCGTGCCGTGGATACCGCGCACGGCTCTCGTCCTCGCCGATGCCTACGGGCCCGGTGGCGAGGCCGTCGCCGTGGCACCGCGGCAGATGCTGCGCCGGCAGCTGGACCGCCTGGCCGAGCGGCACGGACTGCACCTCAAGGCCGGCGTGGAGACCGAATTCGTCCTCTACCAGGGCACCTACGAGGCGGCGGCCGAGCGCGGCCACCAGGGGCTGCGGCCGCTGACCACGGAGAACCTGGACTACGCGCTGGACCACTCCCCGGCCGCGGAGCGGTTCTTCGGCCGCCTCCAGTCCCTGCTCGCCGGCGCCGGGCTCCCGGTGGAGGCCGTCAAGACCGAGTCGGCCGGCGGCCAGGTGGAGGTGACCTTCCCCTACGGGGACCCGCTCGCCGCCTGCGACGGACACCTGGTCTTCAAGCACGCCGTACGGACCCTGGGCACGCGGGCCGGTCTGGCCCCCACCTTCATGGCGGCCCCGGAGACCGGCGTGGCCAGCGGCCTGCACCTCCATGTGTCGCTGTGGCAGGACGGCGGCGGCAACGCGGTCGCCGACGACGGCGGCGGACTGACCCCTGTGGCCGAACACGCCATCGCCGGCCTGCTCGACGCCCTCCCTCAGCTGGCCCCGCTCTACGCCCCGAACACCAACTCCTACAAGCGCTTCGCCCCCGGCTCGTTCGCGCCCGTCACCTTCACCTGGGGTGACGACAACCGCACCTGCGCCGTCCGCGTCGTGGGCCACGGCGCGGGCCGCCACCTGGAGATCCGCGTACCGGGCGCCGACGCCAACCCGTATCTGGCCCTGACCGCCGCGGTCACCGCCATCGGCCACGGCCTCGACCGGCGCCTGCCACCCGTACCGGCCCAGACCGCGAACGCCTACGACGCCGACGGCACCCCCGTACCGGCCACCTTGGAGCAGGCGCAGGCGGCCTTCCGGGACAGCGCCCTTGCCCGGGAGGCGCTCGGCGCGGGGGTGGTGGAGCACTATGCCCACCTGGCCCGGATCGAGATCGGCCATCACCGGCGGACGGTCACCGATGCGGAGCGGCGGCGGTGGCTGGCACGCGCATGAGCCGTCGGCAGCGGGCGGTCCAACCGCACGGTGCGGCCGGGGAGTTGGCGCACCGGGCGGTTGCGGCGCCTGCATAATGGCGTGCCATGACGAGGTTTGACGGTGCCCGGGTCGAGTTCTGCCAGGAAGAGTGGGGTGCGGACGGCACGCACGGTCTCACCCTCGCGGTCTGGGGGCGGACCGCCGAGGGACGATGGCTCACCGGAGCCGACGCGCGGCGCTCGTTGGCCGGCCTCGAGGACATCGATCTGCTGGCGGAGAACTGCGGCTGTCTGTTCGTCAGCGAGGACGGCAGGCAGGACGCGGCCGACCTGCTGGCCACGGCGTTCCCGGGCGCCGATGTCCGCTGCTACGAAGCGGACGAAGAACCCGGGCAACAGCTCGGGGCGACGGGTGCGTCCCCGCTCTGGGAGCACGAGGTCACCTGGGACCCGTGCGAGAACTGCACGATGGCGTGACGCCGGTCACTCGTCCGGGGTCGTCGACGACGCGGCCTGCGCCGCCTCCCGCCGCAACGCGCGCACTCCGCGGAACCCGATGATGCCGATCGCCGTCCCCAAGAGAAAGGACGTCACCGCCAGCAGCAGGTGCACCCAGAAGTAGGCGGTCGGGTCGCCTGCGTCGTTGAAGGCGAGGCCGCTGCCGTCCTTCACCAGATTCTTGACGAAAGTGATCCAGATGAACCAGCTCCACACCCCGAAGGCGAGCAGGAACCAGGACACGGGGCGGGAGAGCTTCATGGGTTCCAGTATGGGCAGGGGCTCCATCCGGCGGTCGGGTGGGGCACTCTTCCGTGGGGTGATGTCTGGGGCGGGCGACGAGCCGGGTACGTTCTGCGACGTGCCGATGACCTTCGCTGATTCCACGGCCTCCACCCCTTCGACCGCCCCCAGCGGCACCGGGCCCCGGCGCCGGCCCCTGCGCGCCGTGGCCGCGCTGGCCGCCACGCTGCTGGCGTCCCCGCTGCTGACCGGCACCTCGTACGCTGCCCCCGGAGACGGCAAGCAGCCCAAGGCCCCGGCGCCCCCCGCCAAGATGTCGCAGGTCGGCGGGGACCGGCTGGGTCTGCCCGGCGTCCAGGTGGGACAGCTGCAGGCGGGGGCGCCGCAGCTGCCGGGGCCGGATGCGCTCACCGCGCGGTCGTGGATCGTCGCGGACGCGGCGTCCGGCAAGGTGCTGGCCGCCAAGAACCCGCACTGGCAGCTCGCGCCGGCCAGCACGCTGAAGATGCTGTTCGCCGACACCGTGCTGCCGAAGTTCCCCAAGGACCAGAAGCGCAAGGTCAAGGCGGCCGACCTGGCGGGGATGGGCGCGGGCAGCAGCCTCGTGGGGATAAAGGAGAACCTGACCTACACGGTGCACGACCTGTGGCTCGGGGTGTTCCTGCGGTCCGGCAACGACGCGGTGCACGCGCTGTCGGCGATGAACGGCGGCACGGAGGCCACCGTCGGCGAGATGCGCAAGCGCGCGAAGGAACTGAACGCCACCGACACGCACGTCGTCACGCCGGACGGCTATGACGCGCCGGGACAGGTCTCCAGCGCGTACGACCTGAGCCTGTTCGCGCGCGCCGGGCTGCGCAACGCCGACTTCCGCGAGTACTGCTCGACGGCGAGCGCGCAGTTCCCGGGCGAGGAGGCGAAGCACGGCAAGCGGAAGACGTTCGGGATCCAGAACACCAACCGGCTGCTCAGCGGCGACTACGACATCAAGCCGTACCCGGGTATCGCGGGGGTGAAGAACGGCTCCACCACGAACGCCGGATCGACGTTCACCGGGGTCGCCGAGCGCAATGGCCGCAAGCTCCTCGTCACGGTCATGAACCCGCAGAAGAAGGAGCACAACGAGGCCTACAAGGAGGCCGCCCGGCTCCTGGACTGGGCTTTCGCGGCGTCCGGGAAGGTGGAGCCGGTCGGGCGGCTGGTCGGCCCCAAGAGCGAGGAGCACCGGGCGGACCAGGCGCAGCGGCACTCCGAGGCCAAGAACATCGACCCCGCGATGGCGCGTCCCGCCGACGGTTCGGACAAGCTCCTGACGGCGGTGGGGATCGGCGGGGGCGCGCTGGCACTGCTGGGGCTCGGTGCGGCGCTGGTGCTGCGCGCTCGGCGGACGCGCTCGTAGCGGAAAAGCGGGCCGGTACGTGTCAGGGGCGGGGCCCGGCAGGGTCCGGCTCCGCCCTGTCCGCCGCCGCCTGATCGGCCCCGTCCCCCTGCGTGGCCGTCCACGCCGCGCAGAACACCAGCAGCTTCGCCGTGAAGTTGATCCACAGCAGCAGCGCGATCGGGGTGCCGAAGGCCCCGTAGACGCTCCGTGCGGCGACGCCCCGGAGATAGCCGCTGAGCAGCAGCTTCAGCAGTTCGAAGCCGATCGCGCCGATGAGGCTCGCGACCACGACCGCGCGCCGATGGGGGTGCCCCCGGTCGAGCGAAGCCGAGACCGGGGAAGGATGGGCGCCGGGCAGCTTGGTCAGGACGTAGAGCAGCAGCAGGAAGGCGGCGAGCACGGCGATGCAGAAGCCGGCGACGGAGAGCAGTACGGCGCCGATGCCGCCCTCCGGCAGACCGATCGCGTCGGCCACCTTTCCCACCGCGGCGGCCGCGAAGACCGAGCAGGTGACGGAGAGCAGCGCCACGCCGCCGAAGCCGAGCAGCAGGGCGCCGTCGCGGAGCTTGCCGACGAAGAAGTTGATGTCCTCGTCGTCCTTCTCCCACACCGCGCGCAGGCAGTCGCGCAGCGAGGCGACCCAGCCGATGCCGGTGAACAGCAGCAGCGCGCCGGCGATCAGGCCGATCGTGGTGGCGTTGTTGACCAGACCCACCAGATCGAGTTGTCCCGAGATACCGGGGACCTGCTCGGCGAGCTTGGCCTGGAGCTGGTGCAGCTGGCTGTCGCTCAGCACGGCGGCGCCGATCGCGGCGCCGACGGTCAGCAGCGGGAAGAGCGCGATAAAGCTGGTGAAGGTGATCGCGGCGGCGAGCCTGGTCCAGTGGACCCGCACCATGCGCGTCCATGCCCGCCAGAGATGAGTGGTCATCAGCCAGGTCACGGTGGGTCGGATCGCCGGTCCGATCACCGGCAGTCTGGTCAGCCGGTCCATGGGTCCCCCCTAACTCGCCCCGCCACCCGGAGCCATCCGGAACATTAGCCTCCGCATACCCCGGAGCGGTGGCGGCTCATACGTCCGCGACGGCCATCGACGACGGGCTGCGCCGCCGCGCCGAGATCGTCCGGATACCGGGCACGCTGCGCTATGCGACGGCGGCATTACGGTATGTGCAGCGTGCGGCGTTGCGCAGTCTGCCGCTGTAGCGCTTGGAGGCCGGGGCTACTGGGCGGGCGCCGGCGGCCGCGAAAGGTCCGCCTGCCGCGGCACCCCGGCCGTCTGCGGGCCGAACGGATACTCCCGCTCCAGCCGCCACACCGCGTCCGCGCCCTGCTGGTAGAGCGCGAAGCCGCCGATCGTCCAGGTGGCGGAGAAGTCCTTCAGGTCGGCGTGTGCGCGGTCCATCGCCTCCTCGGCGATGCCGTGCGCGACCGTGACATGCGGGTGGTAGGGGAAGGCCAGCTCGCGGGCGCACGGGCCGGAGGCGGCGCGGACCCGGGCCTGGAGGGCCGTGCAGCCCGCCTCGCCCTCGGCGACCTTCACAAAGACCACCGGGGAGAGCGGGCGGAAGGTGTCCGTGCCCTCCAGTCGGAGCGGAAAGGGCCGGAACGAGGCGGCGACCTCAGCCAGATGGGCGTCGATGGCGGGCAGCGCCTCGGCGCCGACCTCTGTCGGGGGCAGCAGGGTGATGTGGGTGGGGATGCCGTGCGCGGCGGGGTCGCCGAAGCTCTCGCGCTTCCTCTGCAGGAAGGTCCCGTAAGGCTCCGGGACCGCGATAGAAACGCCCAGCGTTACGGGCCCCACGGCGTTCTCCCTCCTGAAGTCCACAAGCTCTCTGACGTCCACAGCGGCAGTCCGACTGCGGCGCGCTCGCACGCACCGGCTATCAGTGTGCCGGGTGCGCGCCCGCCGCGGGGCGCGACCTCGGTCCTGTTACTTGCGGACAATGCGGCCCTCCCGGTGACGGACCGCCCGCCGCACCGCCCGCGGGACCGGCCGTGGCAGGTCCCGCGGGCGGTCCGCTCAGTGCTTGGCCGGCAGGAATCCGAGCCGGTCATAGGTGGTGGCGAGGGTCTCGGCGGCCACCGAACGGGCCTTCTCCGCACCCTTGGCCAGGACCGCGTCCAGCGTCTCGGCGTCGTCCAGATATTCCTGCGTACGGTCCCGGAACGGTGTGACGAAATCGACCATCACCTCGGCGAGGTCGGTCTTGAGGGCGCCGTACATCTTCCCCTCGTACTGCCGCTCCAGCTCCGCGACGGAGGTGCCGGTGAGGCTGGAGTAAATGGTGAGGAGGTTGGAGACGCCCGGCTTGTTCTCGGTGTCGTAGCGGATCACCGTGTCGGTGTCCGTCACCGCGCTCTTGATCTTCTTGGCGGTCGCCTTGGGCTCGTCGAGGAGGTTGATCAGGCCCTTGGGGGTGGACGCCGACTTGCTCATCTTGATCGACGGGTCCTGCAGGTCGTAGATCTTCGCCGTCTCCTTGAGGATGTACGGCGCAGGCAGGGTGAAGGTCTCGCCGTAACGGCCGTTGAAACGCTCGGCGAGGTCACGGGTGAGCTCGATGTGCTGACGCTGGTCCTCACCGACCGGCACCGCGTTGGCCTGGTACAGGAGGATGTCGGCGACCTGCAGGATCGGGTACGTGAACAGGCCGACGGTGGCGCGGTCGGCGCCCTGCTTGGCCGACTTGTCCTTGAACTGCGTCATCCGGCCCGCCTCGCCGAAGCCGGTGAGGCAGTTCATGACCCAGGCCAGCTGGGCGTGCTCGGGGACATGGCTCTGGACGAAGAGGGTGCAGCGCTCCGGGTCGAGGCCGGCCGCCAGCAGCTGGGCGACGGCCAGCCGGGTGTTGGCGCGCAGCTCGGCCGGGTCCTGCGGGACGGTGATCGCATGCAGGTCGACGACCATGTAGAAGGCGTCGTGGGACTCCTGCAGCGCCACCCACTGGCGGACTGCGCCGAGGTAGTTGCCGAGGTGGAAGGAGCCGGCGGTGGGCTGAATGCCGGAGAGCACACGCGGACGTTCGGAAGCCATGGCACCGATTGTCTCAGGTCCGGGTGTGCTCCCCGACGGATGGTCGGCCGGCCGTCATCCGGCGGCCGGCCGGTCGTCAGCCGGCCGCCGGCAGCCCCGGTGCCGGATAGGCCGCCATCAGCTCCGCGACCTCGTCCCGGACCGCCGCCAGCGCCGCCTCGTCACCTGTCCCCGCGGCCGCCACACCGCGGTCGATCCACTCGGCGACCTGCGGCATCAGGTCCGTACCCAGTCCGCGGGAGGTGAGCGACGGCGTACCGATCCGGATGCCGGACGGGTCGAAGGGCTTGCGGGGGTCGAAGGGGACGGTGTTGTAGTTGACGACGATCCCGGCGCGGTCCAGGGCCTTGGCGGCGACCTTGCCCGGGACGTCCTTGGACGTCAGGTCGATCAGCACCAGGTGGTTGTCCGTACCGCCGGAGACCAGGTCGAAGCCGCGCGCCAGCAGCGCCTCGGCGAGCGCCTTGGCGTTGGCGACGACGGCGTGCGCGTAGTCGCGGAAGGACGGGGCGGCCGCCTCGTGCAGCGCGACGGCGATGGCGGCGGTGGTGTGGTTGTGCGGGCCGCCCTGGAGGCCGGGGAAGACGGCCTTGTCGATGGCCTTGGCGTGCGAGGCGCGGGACATCAGCAGGGCGCCGCGGGGCCCGCGCAGGGTCTTGTGGGTGGTCGTGGAGATGACGTCCGCGTGCGGTACCGGGGACGGGTGCGCGCCGCCCGCGATCAGGCCGGCGATGTGCGCGATGTCGGCGACGAGTACGGCGTCGACCTCGCGGGCGACCTCGCCGAAGGCGGCGAAGTCGATGGTGCGGGGCACGGCCGTACCGCCACAGAAGATGATCTTCGGGCGTTCCTTGCGGGCGAGGTCGCGCACCTCGTCGAAGTCGATGAGGCCGCTGTCCGCGCGGACGCCGTACTGGACGCCGTTGAACCATTTCCCGGTCGCCGAGACGCCCCAGCCGTGGGTGAGGTGGCCGCCCATCGGCAGCGCCATGCCCAGCACGGTGTCGCCGGGCTCGGCGAAGGCGAGGTAGGCGGCGAGGTTGGCGGGCGAGCCGGAGTACGGCTGGACATTGGCGTGCTCGACGCCGAAGACGGCCTTGGCGCGCTCGACGGCCAGGGTCTCGACGCGGTCGATGTTCTGCTGGCCTTCGTAGTAGCGACGGCCCGCGTACCCCTCGCTGTACTTGTTCTGCAGGACGGTGCCGGTGGCCTCGAGAACGGCGGCCGATACGTAGTTCTCGCTGGGGATCAGGCGCAGGGTGTCGGCCTGGAGCCGTTCCTCGGCGCCGACGAGCGCGGCCAGTTCGGGATCGGCGGCACCGAGGTGCGGATGGGAAAGGGGAAGCGTCATGAGGTGATTCCTCCGGGGCGTGCGATCGGTGGTCCGGTCGGGTCCCGGGGTGCCCAGGCGGGGCGACACCTCGTGAAGGCCGCTGCTGCGGCCGCACACCGCTCCCTCGGGGTCGGTTCCCCGTACGCCAGTCACGGTGTGCGGAGCAAAGTCTAGCCAGCGTGACAATGGAAAGGGGCGCCGAGTGCCCTGCCGTACCGGCACCGGCACCCGCCTTACCGAAACGGAGCCTTTGGTGACGTCCACGGAAACGGCACGCGCGATAGCCGCCGCCGATGCCCACAGCGCGCACAACTACCACCCGCTGCCGGTCGTTGTGGCCAGCGCCGAGGGTGCCTGGATGACGGACGTGGAGGGGCGGCGCTATCTGGATCTGCTCGCCGGGTATTCGGCGCTGAATTTCGGCCATGGCAACCGCCGGCTGCTCCGTGCGGCCGCCGCGCAGCTGGAGCGGGTCACCCTGACCTCGCGCGCCTTCCACCACGACCGGTTCGCCGACTTCTGTACGCAGCTGGCCGAGCTGTGCGGAATGGAACTCGTCCTGCCGATGAACACCGGCGCCGAGGCGGTCGAGACGGCGCTGAAGACGGCCCGTAAGTGGGGCTACCAGGTCAAGGGCGTCCCGGACGGCCGGGCGAAGATCATCGTCGCGGACAACAACTTCCACGGCCGGACGACGACCATCGTCTCCTTCTCCACGGACGAGGAGGCCCGCGCCGGCTTCGGCCCGTACACCCCCGGCTTCGAGATCGTTCCGTACGGCGATCCGGCCGCGCTGGAGGCGGCCGTCGACGAGAACACCGTCGCCGTCCTCCTGGAGCCGATCCAGGGCGAGGCGGGCGTGCTGGTGCCGCCGCCGGGCTATCTGGCGGGCGTACGGGAGCTGACCCGTGCCCGGGACGTGCTGTTCATCGCCGACGAGATCCAGTCCGGGCTCGGCCGTACGGGGCGGACCTTCGCGTGCGAGCACGAGGGCGTGGTGCCGGACATGTATGTGCTCGGCAAGGCGCTGGGCGGAGGTGTGGTGCCGGTGTCCGCCGTGGTGTCCTCCCGCGAGGTGCTGGGCGTCTTCGCGCCGGGCGAGCACGGCTCGACCTTCGGCGGGAATCCGCTGGCGTGCGCGGTGGCGCTGGAGGTCATCGCGATCCTGCGGACCGGTGAACTCCAGGCGCGGGCAACGGAGTTGGGTGAGCATCTGCACGGCGAGCTGGCGCCGCTGGTGGGCGGCGGCGCGGTGGACGCGGTGCGCGGGCGCGGGCTGTGGGCGGGCGTGGACATCAATCCGTCGCGCGGCACCGGGCGGGAGGTCGCGGAGCGGATGATGGCGCGCGGGGTGCTGGTCAAGGACACCCACGGCGCCACGATCCGGATCGCGCCGCCGCTGACGATCAGCAAGGAGGACCTGGACTGGGGACTCGACCAGCTGCGGGGCGCGCTGGAGGCGTAGCCCCGGGCGCGGGGCGCCGGATCAGGCATCAGGCATCCGGCATCCGGCATCCGGCATCCGGCATCCGGCATCCGGCATCCGGCTCAGAGGATCACATGCGGCAGGAACCGCGCGTACTCATCCGTCACCGGCCCCGCCGACTCCCGGATCCCCAGCCCCGCCGCCTCGTCCTCGACGACCCAGGCCCCGAGCACCACCCGGTTCCCGTCGAAGTCCGGCAGCGGCGCCAACTCCTGGTAGCAGCAGGGGTCTTCGGGCCCGCGCAGCACCGGCTCCGCGCCCGGCTCGTGCAGCGTGACGCCCTCGCCCTCCCGCCCCAGCAGCGGCTTGGCCACGTACCCCTTCGTATGCGCCAGCTCGCGCGGCCCGTCCAGATACGCGGGCAGCAGATTCGGATGCCCGGGGAACAGCTCCCACAGCACCGCCAGCAGCGCCTTGTTGGACAGCAGCATCTTCCAGGCCGGCTCGATCCAGAGGGTGGAGCCGGTGCCGCCGCCGTTGTCGAGGGTGTCCTGGACATACGGGCCGAAGGCGTCGGTGGCCAGCCACTCCCACGGGTAGAGCTTGAAACAGGACCGGATGAACCGCAGCCGCTGGTCGACGAAGCGGCCCGAGAGCCGGTCCCAGCCGATGTCCTCCATGGAGATCGCGACGGTCTCCAGGCCGGCCTGCTGCGCCGTCTCCTCCAGATAGGCGACGGTCATCAGATCCTCGCCGAGCTCATCGCCCGCCGAGTGCGCAAAGTGCAGCGGCGCGCCCGGCGGCAGCAGGGCCGCCTGCCGCTTCCAGGCCGCCACCAGCCGCTCGTGCAGCGAGTTCCACTGGTCGGCGCCGGGAAAGCGCTCCTCCATCCAGAACCACTGCGGGCTCGCCGCCTCGACCAGCGAGGTCGGCGTATCGGCGTTGTACTCCAGCATTTTGGCCGGGCCGCTGCCGTCGTAGTGCAGGTCGAACCGCCCGTATACGGAGGGGAGTTCGTCCCGCCGCCGCCACGACTCGGCCACCAGCGCGGCCAGCCGCGGATCCTCGATCCCCAGGTCGCCGAACCGCTTCTCCGCCACGATGTGCGCGGCGGCCGCCAGACACATCCCGTGCAGCTCCTCGACGACGTCCTCCAGCGCCTCCACCTCGGGCAGCGAGAACGCGTAGTAGGCGCTCTCGTCCCAGTACGGGCGCAGCGAGTCGTCCGGATAGCGGGTGAGCGGGTAGATCAGCCCCTGAGCCTCGACGGTCTCCTGCCAGCCGGGGCGCGGCTCAATGGTGTGCCGTTGCATGTCTGCGACCGTGCCCGCTCAGCCGCCGATGCGGCCGTGCGAGCCGCCCGAGCCGCCCGAACCCGAGCAGCCGAAGCCGCCCCGGTCGACGGCCTGGGCCTTGCTGAACGTTCCGTTGTCGGCGAACCGGCCGCTCGTCTTGTCCGGCCCGTAGTACCACTGACCGTCCGTGGACTGCTTCTGCTTACCGAGCCCGCCGTTGCGGCCGCTCTGTCCGTACGAGCCGCTGCTGGTGCCGCCACTGCTGGTGCTGCCACTGCTCGACCCGCCACCGGAGCAGTTCTTGGCATCGACGACGCGATACCCGTTGATCGCGTCATAGCTGTTGCGGTCCACGCAGCGCTTGTCCGGCTCCGATCCGCAGGAGGTGAGAGCGGCGGCCAGCGCGCCCATCCCGCCCAGGATCACCGTGCTCGACCGCAGTCGCCGACGCGCCTTGTCCGCCATTGCGCACCTTCCCCCGTTTTTGCCGTCAACTCTCGTCGTCAACCAGACGCTTGTCCGCAGACACTGCCCGGAATCCGAATGGGGCCAGCGTAGGGGGCCGCCCCCACTCACCAGAAGCGACCCTCCCCCGGTTTCCGACTCCTCCCTGGTTTTCCGACCGTTCCTACAGACTGAGCGGGAGTGAGTCCTGATGCCAGAGCTCATGCTCAGCCGAACGCCCCGAACGGTGTGGGGCGCTCTGGTCCACCACGTTCTCGTCGTGTCCGGCGCGCACGGATCGTGTCCGTGACCCGGTGACACGTGGGCGGTTTCCCGCACGCTCTGGGGTGCCCCAGGGCGCGCCTTCCGATCGCGATGCTTGCCGCGTCGTGGCGGGTCATCGCGCGCTTGGTGCCGGTCAGGGGACGGGTCCAGTGCTGGGCGCCCCACTTGCTGGTGTAGGCGGCGTCGACGGCGACCGCCGTTGGGCAGGCGCTGAAGCGTCAACCACCCGCCGAGCCGCACCGTAGCTCGAATGGGATTCCGCCCCGTTTTACGGGGCGGAGGATGTCAAAGTCGGTTCATGGTCCTCGGGATGATCTGTGCGCCGGCTTCCGCTGTGTGCTTCGGTACCGCCTCCGTCTTCCAGGCCGTCGCGGCCCGGACCACCACGCCCGGCACCGGATCCGGCGTGGACCCGCGCCTGCTGCTGCGGGTGCTCACCCAGTGGCGCTATCTGCTCGGCCTCGCCCTGGACGGCGTCGGCTTCCTTCTGGAGCTGGTGGCGCTGCGGGCGCTGCCGATCTACGTGGTCGGGGCGGCGCTGGCGGCCACGCTCGCGGTGACGGCGGTGGTCGCGGCCCCGGTGCTGCACAGCCGGCTCCGCCGCGCCGAGTGGGCCGCGGTGGGGACGGTCTGCGGTGGTCTCGCGCTGCTGGGCCTCGCCTCCGGCACGGAGGGCCACCTACGGGGCACCACCGAACTCCGCGCCGCGGCACTGCTCTTCGCGCTCGCCGTCCTCGCCTCCGGCGCCCTGGCCGGCCGCCTCCCGGACCGGGCGCGCGCGGCGGTACTCGGGCTGGGCGCGGGCCTCGGCTTCGGCGTGGTGGAGGTCGCCGTCCGCCTCATCGACGACTTCGCACCGGCCGCCCTCCTCACCAACCCCGCGACCTACGCCCTGCTGATCGGCGGCGGCGCCGCCTTCCTCCTGCTGACCTCCGCCTTCCAGTGCGGCTCGGTCACCACCGCCACGGCAGCCATGGTGATCGGCGAGACCATCGGCCCCGCCGTGGTCGGCGTGGTGTGGCTCGGCGACCGCACCCGCGCGGGCCTGGCACCCCTGGCGGTGACCGGCTTCGCTTTGGCGGTGGCGGGGGCGCTGGCCCTGGCGCGGTTCGGGGAGGCACCGGCCCAGGACCAGAGCACCGCACACGCCCTAAGGTGACGACGACACGGGCTCCCCCCTCAACCACCCCCCAAGGGACCGGACATGACCCCACACCACCCCTCTCCGATACGGGAGCAGCTCCCCCGGCACGGACCTGACCCTGCGTCACCCGGAGCCGTCCGACCACCCCCGCCTCCAGCTGGCCCTGGCCGACTGGTGGGACGGCCAGGGCGGCGAGGCGGGCGCCCTCCAACGTCAGCTGCTGGTCCCCCGGCTGTTCCTCCAGCACTTCTCCGGCACCAGCCACCTCGTGGAACGCCCGACCGGGGACGGCGCCCCCGCCCTCCAGGCCTTCCTCATCGGCTTCCTCTCCCAGACCGACCCCGCGACCGCCTACATCCACTTCGTCGGCGTCCACCCCGACACCCCGGCGCACCGGCCTCGGCAGCACCCTCTACCACCGCTTCTTCGACCTGGCCCATCAGCACGGCCGCACCCGGATCCGCTGCATCACCAGCCCGACGAACCACCACTCGATCGCCTACCACACCCGCATGGGCTTCCGGCTGGAACTGAGCGCTCAGCTGGAGAACGGCGTCCCGGTCCACCGCGATGACGACGGCCCCGGGCTGGACCGGGTGTCGTTCGTACGGGAGTTGGCGACGCCGTAGCCGGCCGGGCCCACGGAAAATGACCGCGTCGGTTCCGGTCAGCGGCGCATCGGGCGGGTGGTGAGGGGGGCGAGTTCGGTGTCGGTGGCGGGTCTGAGGGTGGTCAGGATGTGCCGGGCCGCGGACAGATCGGTGCGGCTGCCGTCGACGGTGACCGTGTGGACCAGGCCGTTGCGGCGCAGCCGTAGTTCGCGTTGGGGGTAGTCGCCCTCGTGGGTGATCAACAGGCGGCCTTCGCCGTCGTCCGCGCACCGCAGCGTTTCACCGAACGGGACGGGGCAGCCGCGCGCATCGGCGCGCCGGGTGTCCCGGCCGGTCCGTTCCACGGCGAGGTGCAGTTCCGGTGCGCCGGGCCGTGTGTAGGTGGCCCCGAAGCCTTCCTCGCCGGCTCCGTTGACCTCCAGGGTGTAGCCGGACGGCGGTTCGCCGACGCGCAGCAGGGTGCGGTCGACGCCGTTGGCGGTGAGCCATTCGCGGAGGGTGGGCGGCTGGGCGATCGACCAAGTGACACAGGCGCTGGTGACGACGAACAGGGCCGTGGCGGCGAGGGTGGCCTGCCGCGCTCGCTTGCCCGGCAGGAAGAAGGCGGCGGCGAGCGCATAGCAGATGCCTCCGCACGGGAAGAGCAGCTCGGCGTTGTCGCGGAAGGTGCCGGCGTACAGGCTCAACGCCGCGGCAGCGAGCGTGCCGGCCGTGCCGCACGCGTACACCCCGGCCGCCCATCCCCACTGCCCGCGCGTCCGGCGGACGAACGGCACGATCGGAAGGGCGGAGAAGGCGTACCCCGCGAGGAGGGGCACCGTGAGGGACGGTGCCGCGACGAGAGCGGTCACGATCAACGCCGTCTTCTCCATGAAGAGTGCGGTCAGCACCGCCTCGAGCTGGACGGCGGTCAGGACGCAGCCGAGGCACCCCACCATCAGGAGGTGGGCGACGACACCCGCCGGACGCGATCGGCCGGTTGCTCCATCGTGCGGCTCTCCGCCAATCGGCTCTCGGCTCGCCTGTCTCTTGTCCGCCGGTATGCCCTCTGGGTCCATGACGTCATCCCATCACGCACGGGCGCCCGTCGCGGCCCCCCGGCCCGGATCCGGCGGCAGCGCCGACACGAGCGCCTCCAGCCCACCCGCGAAGGCGTGGTCCGGCGGTGTCCCGTATGCCACCACCAGGCCGTCGCGGGGAGGGCCCGGCGCCGCGGGGGCCCGGAAGGTGCTGAGGCCCTCCAGGGCCAGGCCCTGCCAGCGGGCGGCCTGGACGATGGAGCGTTCGGTGCCGGGTGGGAGGTCGAGGACGGCGTGCAGGCCGGCGGCGATGCCGGAGACATGGACGTGGGGGGCGCGGTCGGCCAGGGCCTGCACCAGCTGGTCGCGGCGGCGGCGGTAGCGCAGGCGCATACCGCGCAGATGGCGGTCGTAGGCGCCGGAGGCGAGGAACTCGGCGAGGGTGAGCTGCTCCAGGGAGCCGGACTGCCATTCGCCGGTGCGCTTGAGGGCCAGCACCGGGTCGACGAGGCGGTCCGGCAGCACCATCCAGGCCAGCCGCAGTGCCGGGGCGAGGCTCTTGCTGGCCGTGCCCAGGTAGACGACGTGGTCGGGGTCCAGGCCCTGGAGCGCGCCCACCGGCTGGCGGTCGTAGCGGAACTCGCCGTCGTAGTCGTCCTCCAGGATGTAACCGCCGGTGGAACGGGCCCAGTTGACGGCGGCCGCGCGGCGGTCGGGGTGCAGCGGGACGCCGGTGGGGAACTGGTGGGCGGGGGTGAGCAGCGCCGCCCGGATGTCCCGTGCGGCGTCGAGGGCGGGCAGCTCCTCCGTACGCGCCCCGTGGTCGTCGACGGTCAGCGGTACGGTGCCCAGTCCCGCGCGGGTGATGACGTCGCGGTGGAAGGACAGCCCGTACGACTCGACGGCGAGCCGCCCGGCGCCGCCGCTGCCGGCCGCCCCCAGCGCCCGGCTCAGCAGGCCCAGGCCCTGCATGAACCCGGCGCAGACGACGATGCGGTCCGGGTCGGCGCGTACCCCGCGGGCGCGCGCCAGGTAGTCGGCGAGGACGGCACGCAGTTCGGGGCGGCCCGCGGGCAGGCCGTACCCGAAGGCCTCGCTGGGGGCGGCGGTCAGGGCGCGGCGGGCGGCGGCGAGCCAGGCGGTGCGGGGGAAGGAGGAGACGTCGGGCCGGCCGGGGGTGAGGTCGAAGCGCGGCCGGTCGTCGGGGCGGGCGGGGCCGGGGGTGCGCCGGGCCGGGCCGGTGGCGTCGCGGGCCGGCGCCCGCTCGGCGACGCGGGTGCCGGAGCCCTGCCGGGCGCTGAGCCAGCCCTCGGCGACGAGTTCGGCGTAGGAGTCGGCGACGGTGTTCCGGGCGATGCCGAGGTCGGCGGCGAGCGAGCGGGAGGACGGCAGCCGGGTGCCGGTGCTGAGCCGCCCGGACCGTACGGCATCCCGCAGCGCCCGCAGCAGAGCGGCCCGCACCCCGCCGGGCCCCGTGAGGTCCAGATGCAGATCGCGCCCGAAAGTGGCCCAGGAATTCTCCATGGAAGTGGACCATACAGGGGTGCCATTGGGCTCGTAGCGTCATAGGCATGACGACAGAGACGACGCCTCAGGCGACACCCGAGACCCCCCACGCACACGGCCCCCGCCTCCACTGGACCAAGCTCGCCCCCGAGGTTTTCCAGGCGATGGTGGCCCTCGACGCGGCGGCCAGGAAGGGGCTCGACCCGACGCTGGTCGAGCTGGTCAAGATCCGTGCCTCGCAGATCAACCACTGCGCGTTCTGCATCGACATGCACACCAAGGACGCGCGGAAGGCCGGCGAGACCGAGGAGCGCATCTACCTCCTCAACGCCTGGGAGGAGGCCGCCTCCTTCTACACCCCCAGGGAACAGGCCGCCCTCGCCCTGACGGAAGCCATCACCGTCCTCACCGACGGCTTCGTCCCGGACGCCGTCCACAACCGCGCCGCCGCGCTCTTCGACGAGGCCGAGCTCGCCCAGCTGATCGCCCTGATCACCACCATCAACGCCTGGAACCGCTTCGGTGTGTCGACCCGTATGGCACCGGGCCGGTCACAATGAGCTCCGTGAGCACCACGGCACCCCGGCTCCCCCTTGGCAAACCGGCGCCCGGCATCTTCACCCCCCTGATGGAGCTGACCGCCGCGGCCAACAAGACCGGCGGCACCTCCCAGCCGGAGGCAGGGGGAGGTGCTGTGCCGGACGCCGTCTACCGGCGCGCCGCCGCCCACTTCGACGAGGCCGGGCTCGCCCGGCTCATCGCCCTGATCACCGTGATCACCATCTGGAACCGCATCGATGTCGCCGTCCGTACGCCCGTAGGCGCCCACCCCTAGCCGCACGCCCGTCACACCAGTTGGAGGCACCACATGACCGCAGCCGCCCTCCGCGCCCTGCACCACGGCCCCGACCTGCCCCTGGTCCTCCCCGGACCCTGGGACGCGGGCAGCGCCAAGGTGTTCGCCGACGCCGGGTTCCCGGCGCTCGCCACGCCCAGCGCGGGCATCGCGGCCTCCCTCGGTTACGAGGACGGGAGCACCCCGGCCGAGGAGATGTTCGCGGCCATCGCGCGGATCGTGCGGGCCGCGGACGTGCCCGTATCGGCGGATGTGGAGGCCGGATACGGGCTGTCCGCCAAGGAGTTGGTGGGCCGCCTGGCGGACGCCGGGGCGGTGGGCTGCAACCTGGAGGACAGCGACCATGCCACCGGCGACCTCCGGGAGCCCGAGGCACAGGCGGACTGGCTGGCCCGGGTGCGGGCCGAGGCGGGCGATGCGCTGGTGATCAATGCCCGGATCGATACGTTCCTGCGGGGCATCGAGGGCGCGGAGGAGGCGATCGTGCGCGGCCGGCTGTACGCCGAGGCAGGTGCCGACTGCGTCTACCCGATCCTCGCCCCGCCCTCGCTGCTGGCCGAAATGGCCGACGCGATCGGCATCCCCGTCAACGCGGTGGTCACCCCGGGCGGCCCCTCCCCCCGCGAACTGGGCGCCCTGGGCGCCGCCAGGGTCACCTTCGGTCCTGGCCTCCAGCACCGGGCGATGGCGGCCGTGGCGGGGATCGCCGAGGGCCTGCGGAAGGAGTTGCGGGGGCAGAGCTGAGCCCGACCGGCCGCGGGGGCCTCCTCGGACGCCCCCGGCGCCGGCTCACCGCTCGTCGCTCCCCGGCACCTTGCCCGTACTGATGGCGATCCGGTTCCAGGTGTTGATCGTGAAGATCAGCGCCAGCAGCCGCGCCAGCTCCCCCTCTTCGAAGTGCCGCGCCGCCCGCTCGTACGCCGCGTCCGGCACCCCGCCGTCCGCCACCCGCGTCACGGCCTCGGTGAGCGCCAGCGCCGCCCGCTCCTTCGCAGTGAAGAAGTGCGCCGCCTCCTCCCATACGGCCACCATGTGCAGGCGCTCCTCGCTCGCCCCCGCCTTGCGGGCGTCCGTGGTGTGCATATGGAGGCAGTACGCGCACTTGTTGATCTGCGAGGCGCGGATCTGGACCAGCTCGACGAGGTCCGGGTCCAGCCCCTCACGGGCCGCGGCGTCGAACCCTATGAGCGCCTTGAAGGCCCGGGGGGCCGCCTTGGCGAAGTCGAGCCGGGCGGACTTGGTGGTGGTGTTCCCTGCGCCGATGGTCTCTGCGCTGGTGTTCTCTTCGCTGATGATCTCTTCGCGGTGCGTCATGCCTCGAATCTATGGGCACAGGTGACCCCCGATAGGGTGCATTTCCATGCCGGATTCATGGGTCAATCTTTCGGAGAGCCTGGGGGCCGATCTCCATCTGGAGCTCACCGGCCCCGGCAGCCGCCGCGCCGTCCTCATCCGCGCGCTACGGGACGCCGTACGGACCGGCCGGCTCGCGCCCGGCACCCGCCTGCCGCCCTACCGCTCGCTCGCCGCCGACCTCGGGATCGCCCGGAACACCGTCGCCGACGCCTACGCCGAACTCGTCGCCGAGGGCTGGCTCAGCGCCCGGCAGGGCTCCGGCACCCGCGTGGCCCACCGCGCCGAGCCCCTCCGGCCCGCCCGCTCCGCCGCCCACCGTGCCCCGGCGAGCCGCCCCGCCCACAACCTGCTCCAGGGGCAGCCGGACGCCGCGTCCTTCCCCCGCACCGCCTGGCTCGCCGCCGCCCGCCGCGCCCTGACCGCCGCCCCCAACGACGCCTTCGGCCCCGGCGATCCCCGTGGCCGCCCCGAACTGCGCCGCGCCCTCACCGACTACCTCGCCCGCACCCGCAGCGTCCGTACCGACCCCGACCGCATCGTCATCTGTTCCGGCTTCGCCCACGCCCTGCGCCTCCTGTTCCCCGCCGTCCTGTCCGGACCCCTGGCCGTCGAGTCGTACGGCCTTCCCTTCCACCGCGACCTGCTGGCGGCGGCGGGGGTACGCACCCACCCGCTCCCTCTCGACCAGGACGGCGCGGACGTCGGCGACCTGGCCGCATCGAAAGCCCTCCGCGCCGCCCTCCTCACGCCCGCCCACCAGTTCCCCACCGGCGTCCCCCTCCACCCCGACCGCCGCGCCGATGCCCTCAACTGGGCCCGTACGGCCGGGGGTTACCTCCTCGAGGACGACTACGACGGCGAGTTCCGCTACGACCGCAAGCCGGTGGGTGCGCTCCAGGGGCTGGACCCGGAGCACGTCATCCACGTCGGTTCGGTCAGCAAGAGCCTGTCCCCGGCGCTCCGTCTGGGATGGCTGGTCCTCCCCGCCCGCCTGGTCGGCCCCGTACTGGAGGCGAAGGGCGAACGCGAGGCCTGGGCCGGCGTCACCGACCAGCTGACCCTCGCCGAGTTCATCGCCGCCGGCTCCTACGACCGGCACATCCGCCGGATGCGCCAGTGCTACCGCAGACGTCGCGACCAGCTCATCGACGCGGTGACCACTCACGCCCCGCACCTGCGCATCACCGGCATCGCCGCCGGACTGCACGCCGTACTCCAACTCCCCGCCGGAGCAACGCACTCCGACGAGAGCACCGCTCTCCGCGCCGCCCAGTGGCAGGGCCTGGCCCTGGACGGCCTCTCCGACTACCGCCATCCGGCCGCCACCATGCCACCCCGGCACGGCCTGGTCGTCGGATATGCCGCCCCCTCCGACCACGCCTTTCCGGGCGCACTGGAAGCGCTCTGCCGAGCGCTGCCGGCGGACGTTGGGCCGCAAGCCCGCTGACTCCCCGTAAGGCACCTCGCCCCTGCCCTCGCACTCCGAATACTTGACGAGGGCATGGCATTCAACATAACCAAGACTTACTTCCCCTTTGGGTTTGCTTTACTTGGGCACAGCTGCCGGGGGTCGTTCCGGGCTCGCGGCCAGATCCGCCCTGAAGGCCGCAAACGGGAGGAAATATGGGAAACAACGGTCAGATGACCGATGTACAGAGCGAGGCGCTGAGACGCTTCGCCAGGGCAGCCGAAGAGAGCATGGGCCGAATGGAAAAAATCCGGTCCCGCACCCAGGATCTTGACCTGTCCCAGGGCGTCTTCGGCAAACTTCCGGAAGCCGACAGCCTGAAGTCCGACTACGACGAGCAGCGCAACGATTCGTTGGACGACCTGAAGCAGGCGGCAGAAATGCTGCAGCACATTGCCGATGGCGTGAAGGAATCCGCCGACGCCTACGACGGCACGGATGAGGCCACCGCGCAGAGCTTCGGCGGGGGGCGCTGATGGGGGTCGGACAGGCGGCGGGCAGCGCGCTCGAGCGCGTCAATTACGCCCTGGACTGGAGCAATCCGCTCGCCAAGGTGCTCGACGAATGCATCAAGGGCGCACTCGACCAATTCGGCATCGACGACCTGCTCGAAAAGGTCAGCGGCGACAATGAGCGCCTCACCGAAGTGGCGCAGGAATGGCGGACCGCCGCCCGCGATCTGCGCGGCGTCGTGGAAGACCTCGTTGCCGAGCGCCGCACGGTCGAGCAGGCCTGGACGGGTGACGCGGCGGACGGCTTCACCAAGACCATGACCGACTTCGAGGAAGCCCTGCGCGGCGAAGCCGACGACATGGACACCATCGCGGAACTCCTCGAGATGGCGGCCGAGGCCTGTGCGATGGCCGAGGAGATGATGCTCGAGGTCATCGTCGAGATCGTCGAAGCGATCATCGCCGCCGCGGCCACCACGGCGATCCTGGCCGTACTCACGGCCGGAGCGGCGGCCGCGATCGGCCCGCTGGTCGCCGGGGCCGGTATCGCCATGCGGGCCGCGAAGGCCGTACGGATCACCGCCAAGCTGGCCGACAAGCTCTCCGATCTCGCCAAGCGCATGCAGGCGATGCGGAAACTGGCCAAGCTCCGCCGGTACTTGCGCACCACGAAGGCAAAGGACATCAAGAAGGACCTCAAGGGAGCGAGAGGCAGAATCGCCGGCAACCTCATCCGAGGGCAGGCGCCCGATATCACCGATGTGGCGAAGTACATGGCCTGGAAACAGGTCAAGGGCATTTCCAAGGGCCTGATCGGAGTGGATCCCGGCGGCGCGATAACGGGCGGGCTCACCGAGAACGGCCCGAAGGTGGCCGAGGAGGCGGCCGAGTACGCGGCGCGGCCGGACTCCAAGAGTTTTGATGAGCGCATGGAGGGGTCGCCGGACCACGCGAAGAAGTCGATGAGGGAAGCGTTCGGGTGAGTGAATCAGGCCGGTCGACATTCATGATCAGCCGTGAAGAGTTTGACCAGCAGCTCAAGGACCGGGCCGCCGAGGTGCTGCCGCCCGGCGAAAGAGTGCTGGACAGCCATCTGATGGCCGCCGCCGAGGACATGCCCCAGCCGCGCCGGAAACACCGGCCGGTCGTCTTCCCCGGGGAACGGATGGCGGGGTTCGGCCTGGTGGCCTGCCTCGCGGTGGTGTTCCGGATCGTGACGTTCGACTGGAGGCCCATCGAGGACCTGTACGACCGTTGGGAGCTGCGGGACAGCTTCAAGAACCGGCCGTTCTTCGGCGGGTGGCAGAGTGCCGCCGGCCAGATGGCGCGTCAGTTCTTTCCCCGTACGAAGACCGGTGTGGCCCATGTGATGCTGGTGACGGAGCGCCAGTTGCTCATCGTCCACGTGCAGCAGGCGACCTTCGGCAGGCGGCGGCTGGGCCGCCATGTCGCCGTCGGCTGGAGCGCGGACCTGCGGGAGACCGCCTGGGTACGCAACCGGCGCGATGTGAAGTCGGGGACGTATCAGATCGGCTTCGTGGACGGTTCCTGGGCCACGGTGTTCATCGGGGCCCAGGGATGGTCGCGGTTCGAGCGGGCCTTCGGCCGCCGGCTCGCGCCCACGGATCCGATCCCCTGAGAATGCCGCCGGCCGGGGGGGGGGGGGGCGGGGGTTGGCGCGGTGGGGGGGGGGGGCGCGGGGCTGGCGGGGGCCGGGGCGGGGGGTGCGGCCGGGCCCGCGGCGAGGAGGGCCGCGTCAGCCGCGGGCCGGCTCCGCCGTCAG